>CAYTRP010000096.1:752-4233 GCA_964440195.1 uncultured Candidatus Sumerlaeota bacterium | reverse complement strand
CCTCGGGGAATGGTGGTACGAGCGCACCGGCGGCCTGCCGCTCCCCCTCGGCGCCAACGTCATTCGCAAGGCCCTCGGCAAGCCCCTCACGAGCCGCATCAACCGCATCCTGAAGGAGAGCATCGCCTACGGCCTCGAGCATCGCCGCGAGGCCGTGCAGCACTCGCTGAAATGGGCGCGCGGCATGGAGCACGAACTCGCCGACGAGTTTGTCGGCATGTACGTCAACGATCTGACGCTCGATTTCGGGGAACGCGGCCGCGAAGGCGTGCGGCGCTTCCTCGCCGAGGCCCACCAGAAGGGCTTCCTGCCCGAGCCGGTGGACCTGGAGTTTGTCGGCTAGCGCGGAGACCAGCGCCCCATCGCCCGATCGGACTTTCCCAGGCACGGCGATGGCCGATATTGGATCGTGCATCCCGATTCCCGCGTCCGTGGTTGTCCGCCCCACCCAACTTCCGGAGAGAGTCGCCTTGGCCAAGAAAGCATCCCACACGCCCGCACCCGCCGTCACCGTTCGCGAGGCCGTGCCCGCCGATGGCGAGGGCATCTCGATGATGATTCACGAGTTGGCCGACTACGAGAGGGCACCGGAGAAATGCTTCGCGACGGCCGACAAGGTTCGCGAGCGTCTGTTCGGCAAGACCCGCGGCGCGGAGGCCCTCTATGCCGAAGTCGACGGCAAACCCGCCGCCTATGCCATCTTCTTTCACAACTTCTCGACGTGGGAATGCGCTCCCGGGCTCTACCTCGAGGATGTGTACGTGCGGCCGGCCTATCGCCGGCTGGGCATCGGGAACCGCCTGCTTCGCAACCTCGCCGCCATCGCGCTCGATCGGGGCTGCAAGCGGTTCGAATGGGTTGTCCTGGACTGGAACAAGCTCGCGCGCGACTTCTACGAGAGCATCGGCGCCGTGGCCCAGACCGAGTGGGTCATCTATCGCATGGACGGCGAGCGCCTCCAGAGTTTCGCCGCCGAGGCGCAACCCCTTGATGACGCCCAGCCCAAGGCCGGGCAGATGAAGCCCAACGGCAACTTCGTCATCTACACCGACGGAGGGGCCGATCCCAACCCGGGCCTCGGCGCGTGGGCCGCCGCCATCCGGTCGGGTAGCGAATATCGCGAGATCAGCGGCTCGGAAAAGGAAACCACCAACAACCGCATGGAACTCACCGCCGCCATCCGGGCCCTTGAAACGGTCCCCGAGAACGCCACGGTGGAGATGCACACGGACTCGCAATACCTGAAGAACGGCATCACGTCATGGCTGGCGGGATGGAAGCGCAAGGGCTGGCGCACGACCACCGGACCCGTGAAGAACCGGGACCTGTGGGAGCGCCTCGATGCCGTGAATGCCGCGCGCAACGTGAAGTGGACGTGGGTGCGCGGCCACAATGGCGACGAGATGAACGAGCGCGTGGACGCGCTGTGCACGGAAGCCCGCAAGCAGGCCTCCTCGCGGTAGGCGCCGGGGGAAGCGGCGGCGGCGCTTCCTCATTCGGCGCGATGCTTTCCATAGCGCAGGCGCAGGAAGATCGCCACGGCGTTCATCGCCAGCAGCACCGCCAGCAGCACCAGGATGGCCGTCGCGGAGATCTCGCGGAACGCCGCCTGGGGGCGCTGCGCCCAGTGGAAAATCTGAATCGGCAGCACCGTGTAGTTGTCCCACACGTTGCCGGGCGAGAAGGTCACGTAGGCCGCCGCGCCGACGACGATCAACGGGGCGGCCTCGCCGATGGCGCGCGACAAGGACAGGATGATCCCCGTCATGATCCCCGGCGTCGCCGGCGGCAGCACCACGCGCCACATCGTCTGCCACTTGGTCGCGCCCATCCCGTAAGACGCCGTGCGCAGGCCCTGCGGCACCGCGCGCAGCGCCTCGCGCGCCGAGATGATGATGATTGGCAGCACGAGCAGCGCCATCGTCAGCGACCCCGCCAGGATGCTCGGTCCCATCTTCAGCCATTGCACGAACACCGCCAGCCCGAGGATGCCGTACACGATGGACGGCACGCCCGACAGGTTCGAGATGTTGATCTCGAGAAGCGTGTTGATCCTGGAAGGCTTGGCGTACTCCTCCAGATAGATCGCCGCGCCGACGCCGAGCGGGATCGCCAGCCCCGCCGTGATGCCCATCAGCCAAAGGGTCCCCATCAATGCCGGCCAGATCCCGGAACGCGATGCGTCCATCTGGTCGGGAAACTCGCGGATGAAATCCAGGCTCAGGTGCTGGAACCCGACGGCGGCCACCTGCCACAGCAAGACGGCCAGGGCCAGGATGCCGGCGACGGTCGCCCCGGCGCAGATTGACCGGAAGAGCAGGTCGAGCACCTTCTTGCGCGCCTGGCGCGCCGGATTCCGCGTCAGCGCGCTCATTCGTACACCTCGCGGAACCGCTTGCGAATCCGGTTCGCAACGATGTTCAGCGCGAACGTCATCAGGAACAGCACAAGGCCCACGGCGAAGATCGTGTTGTACTCCACCGTCCCGCGAGGCGCGTCGCCAATGACCACCTGCACGATGTAGGCGGTCATTGTCAGCACGGGCTGCAGGATCCCCTCGGGTATGCCCGCGCTCGTGCCCGTTCCCGCCGCGAGGGCCACGGCCATGGTCTCGCCCAGCGCGCGCGAGACCGCGAGGATGAAGGCCGCGAGGATGCCCGAGATCGCCGCGGGGAGGACGACCCTCAGCGTCGTCTCGTAGGACGTGGCGCCGAGCGCATACGACCCCTGCCGGAGCGCCCTTGGGACGGCGCGCAGCGCGTCCTCGCACAGGGAGGCCACCATGGGCAGAATCATGATGGCCACGACGATGGAGGCGCTCACCGCATTGAAGAACGGGATCGATTCATCGAACTTTTGCAGGAGCGGCGTGACGAACGTCACCGCGAAATAGCCGTACACGACCGTGGGAATGCCCGCCAGGACCTCAAGCACCGGCTTCACGACCGTCCTTTGCCACGGCTGCGCGTACTCGCTCAGGTAGATCGCCACCGCGAGACCCAGCGGAATCGCGACGATCCCCGAGAGCACCACGACGATCATCGTCCCCATCACGATCGGCAGGACGCCGAACGAGCGGGGCTCGAGCTTGGGCGTCCACTGCGTCCCAAAGAGGAACTCGAACAGCGAGACCTCGCGGAAGAATGGGAGGGACTCGCTGAAGAGGATGTACAGGATCGAGGCGGTGATGAAGATCGAGGCAAGGGCGAACAGCAACAACCCCTTCTCGATGACGGCCTCCACCACGCGCCGGCGCCGGTGACGGGTGGAAGTCGGGAGTGCAGTCGCCACGGGGGGGCTCGCTCGCCAAGGGTGGGCCTACGGGGCAAAGCTCTCGGCCGCGCGCTCCAGCAATTGCTCGACCGTCATTCCCACGGCCGATCCCGCGCCGCGATGGAACGAACTGCCCGTCACGCCGTCCTCAAAGTGCTTGAGCGCCAGCTCGTTCGCGCGCGCCAGCAGGTCGCTCACCGACTTGAGC
>CAYTRP010000096.1:0-742 GCA_964440195.1 uncultured Candidatus Sumerlaeota bacterium | reverse complement strand
GGCACGTAGCCGACGCGGCGAATGATGTCCTCGCTCCCCGTCAGGTAGAACCGGATGAACGACCGCATCTCGGGGCGCTTGGCCGACTCCGCGTTGACGTAGATGAAGACCGGCCGCGCCAGGGGGGTGTAGGTCCCGTCCATCACCGTCGCCTCGGAGGGTGTCACCGGGCCGCCGCCGCCATCGATCGGCACGGCCTTCACCGAGTCCTTGTTCTCCACGAAGTACGCGATGCCCAGATAACCAATGGCATTCCGGTCGCGCGACACTCCCAACACCATCATGTCCGGTTCCACCGCCGTGTAGTCCGTGCGCGTCGCCTTGGCCTTCCCGTTGATCGCTTCCGTGAAGTAATCGAACGTCCCGTGATTTTCCGACTGGCCATACAAGGTGATCGTCGCGTCCGGCCAACCCTCGCGCAACTGGCTCCAGCGCGTCACGGTGCTACCGGGCTTGTAGAGTTCGTGAAGTTCGGCCACCGTCAACTTGTCCACCCAGGCGTTTTCGGGGTGGATGATGACCGTCAGGCCGTCGTAGGCCACCGGCAGCTCGATGAACTGCACGCCATTCTTTTCCGCGGAGGCGATCTCCGTCCCGGTGATCGGCCGCGAGGCGTTGTTGATGTCGGTCTGGCCCGCCACAAACTTGCTGAAGCCCCCGCCCGTTCCGGAGGAGCCCACCGTCAACTGCACCGTGGGGTTCTTGCGGCGGAATTCCCCCCCCACCGACGATGTCATTGGAT
>CAYTRP010000095.1:0-9926 GCA_964440195.1 uncultured Candidatus Sumerlaeota bacterium | reverse complement strand
GCGAGGCGAGGATGTAGACCGCGGCCAGCACGGCGATGGGCGGAAGGTGTTCCAGGAACGGCCGCGCGAAGAGGACCACCACCTCGATGGCGCCGGTCTGTTCAAGTCCCGCGCCTATGGTCAGCATGCAATAGAGAAGCAGGATGACGTTCCATTCCACCGACTGGATGCCTTCCTCCGCGTCGATGCAACCGGTCAGCAGTACGACGGCGACGCCGATGCCCACCTTCTGGGCATTTTCCAGAATTTGCTTGCCGTACTTTTCGAGCATCTCGTTCATGAAATGATCCGGTTAGTTCCTGCGAAACGGCTGATTGGGTCTGCCCATGCCCGGCACGCCCATCCGGCCATCCTGCGTCGGCACGGGTGTCGGAGTCACCTTCAGGGTGTTCTGCTTGTCGGCCAGCGTGAAATTGATCCGGAACGTATGCACCTGACGGCCGTCGATGGTGGCCCTGTTCTGGCCCTGATCGTCCAGGACGGGCATGTCCTTGGCCTCGGGCTTGTTCTCCAGAGTCTCGAAGTAACCCCTCAGCGCACTGGCAAAGTCCGCCGCCGAGCGCTCCGTCTCGCTGTAACCCCAGATCGAACTGTAACCCGTTGGACCCAACTCCACCCGCCGCAGCGTCACCTCCGGCGGCTTGTACTCCTGAATGCGCTTGAGCTGCTCGATCCAATAGGTGCGGTCCGGCATCACCTTCGCCATCACCGCAAAGTCATCGGCCACTTCCGTGTGGGTCCGCCGGATCTCCTGGGTGCGGTTTGAATCCACCCGGAGCGTCTGCGCCTGGGAACTCGCCGTCTGGGCAGCCGAGCGATAGGCCGCAGTCTCGCCCGAACCCACTTGGGTGCCAATGCCGATCCCCAGAAGGACGAGCGCCGCGATCGCACCCGCCGTCGCATAGGGGAAGTCGCGGAGGATCTTGTTCTCCTCGGGCAGGAAATCCATCGTGGCGCGGGCAAGGCCAAGCCCCTGGAGCGCAAGCCCCAGCGCGGGGAGATAAGCCGTCAGCGGCTCTGTCGCACCCCCCTTCACGCCACTCCCCTCCGGCACCGATTCCAGCACGACGGTCGGGATGGCAAGCTTCTCCTCGACGTAGTCCGCCAGGCCCGGCAGCAGTGCCTGCCCACCGGTCACCACGACCGAATCAACCGACATGCCGTCCTGCTGGGAAATGAAGTAATCCAGCGACTTGCGCACCTCGATCAGCAAGCCGTCGATGGCCTGTGTCGCCGCCGCGCAGGAATCGGGATTCAGGTCGTCCTCGCCCTCGGGGCTAAAGGCACCCGACATGACCTTGGTTTGATAGCGCTTGATGCGCTCGGCATCCTGAAAACTGCCCACCTCGCAACCCCGCATGATCGAACGGGTAATCTCGTGGCCGTTGCCCCCACGAGTCACCGTGCGCGGAAACTTGAGGAACGAATCGCCCGAACGATGGGAGATCACCAGATCGAAGCTCGTCGCCCCGATGTTGAGGTTCAACTTCACCTCTTCCGTCTCGTCCGCGTCCGCGGCCATCGAGGCTTCCATCGGGCCCTTCTTGCCCCCCTTTGAGGCCTTGCCCAGCAAGGAAATCTTGCTGGGCAAGGCGCGTGGACGGCATGTCCAGCACGGCTTGGGCGTTGAAAAGGGCGAAGGAACTCACCCCAATCTCGCGCGCCTTGATCCCGCACTTGGACGCCAACGCCACGAATTCCGCCACATCCTCGTGGCGGACGGCCGACAGCAGGATCTCCACATCCTTCTCGCCCGGGATCGCATACGACTTCCACTGAAGGTCCGCCTGGTCCAGCGGATACGGGATCTGCTGGCGCGCCTCGTAATTGATCAGCTTCTCCAGGCGCTCCTGCGTCGTGTTCGGCATCCGAAAGCGGCGGATGAAGGCCTTGTGGCCGGGAATCCCGATGACCGCGTTCTTGGCGGAAACCCGCGTCTGGCGGAGCAACTCGCGCATCGCCTTCACAAGGGCGTCGCGGCGCTCATCGGGGCCTGCGGAGGGTTCGATGTTCGTCTCGACACTGGCGGCGGCGGTTACCCGCACTCCGCTCCCATCGCGCATCGCTTCGACGAGCTTCACGGAACTCGTTCCGAGGTCGATGCCCACGCATTTTGCAAGGTTGGCCATGTATCCGTCAGACTCGTCGATTGGGGCTTCGGGACTACCTCACCTGCGCTCCTGCCACTACTGGGGGGGACACCGTATCAGCCTGACCTTCAAGTCAGGAACGCTCCGTGGCGACTATCCCCAAGCGATTCAGACTTCTCTTTTGCCTTGAACCCCCTTGGAGCTAGGAATCAGGCACCCTCGGGTCAACCGCAAACTACCCCGATTGTCGCGCACTTAAGTCCAAGTGTTGGCGGCCTGTGCCAGCCTGCGACAATTTGTCCCCACCCCATGAAGATGTCGGACGCTGGGGACGGACCCTCTTGGCGTCAACCGCGAACGCCATCATCCCAGCACCCCTTCGACACGCGCCATCAGCGCCCGCGCGTGCGCCTTGTCCTCCCCCTCCGCGAAAATCCGCATGATTGGTTCGGTATTGCTCGGCCGAAGGTGAATCCAGCCCCCCGGAACGAGGAACTTCAGCCCGTCCCGCTCATCCACTTCCGTCGCGTCCTTGAACGCTTGCCGCGCCCTGGATAAAACCTTGGAAAGGGGCATCTTGCCCAACTCGGCCTTCGCCTTGAGCATGTGCGGATCGGGAATCGACGCATTCCACCGGGACAGCGGACGCGAAACATGCTGCAACCCAAGGATGACAAGCGCCAACGCCGTCGCGGCATCCCGGCCCGGATGCACCTCGGGCAGGATCACGCCGCCGTTTCCCTCCCCACCGATCGCCGCATCGTGCTCGCGCATCCCCGCCAACACATGCGCTTCCCCGATCGGCGTGCGAAACACCCTTACCCCATGCATTTCGGCCAATCGATCCACCGCCCCCGTCGTCGACAGATTCACCACCAGGGGCCCCTTCCCCTTGAACAGCCGCAGGTACGCATCCATCGCCAGCACCACCGTGCGCTCCTCGCCGATGGGGCGCGCGGTTTCATCCACCAGTGCCAACCGGTCGGCGTCCGGGTCAAAGGCCGCGCCGAAATCCGAGCCCGTGACGCGCACCTCGCGGCGAAGTGCCTTCAGGTTGACTGCCAACGGCTCCGCGCCACGCGGGAAGACTCTGCCCGGATTGGCAAAGATCACTTCCGGCGTCACGCCGTAGGAACTCGCCAGCAACGGGCCCGTGAACGAAGCCGTGCTGTTGCAGCAATCGAGAACGACGCGCAAGCGCGGCACGCGCCGCCGGGCAGGCGATGCCAGAACCTTCCGCACCTGCTCCAGATGCCACAATCCCGCGTCCGTGCACTCTCCCAACGAACCCACCCGCCCAGCGGCACCCTGCCCTGCGGGCTTGCGCATCAATTGCCGCAACTTCTCGTTCTCCGCCGTCCCCAAAAAATCGCCCGAAGCACGAAAGAACTTCAGCCCATTCCATTCGATCGGATTGTGGCTCGCGGTGATCGCGATGCCCCCCCCCGCGCCAAAACGGCGTACCATCATCCCCACCGTCGGCGTCGGCGCCAAACCGATCGAGATGACATCCACGCCCCGGGCCCGCAGCACCGATTCCACCGTCGGCTGCGCCCAATCGCGGCTGGGCCGGCTGTCGCCACCCACCACCACCTTGCGAATCTTCAGCATATCGGCAAACGCCGCGACATAGGGGACAATCTTGTCCGGAGTAAAGGAATCCCCCACGATCCCCCGAAGCCCCGAAATCGATACGATTGGATCACCCATGAGGACTTGCCTCCACCACCGAAGCTTGTCGGATCTCCCTGCGGACGCGCAAGGCAACGACACATCCCCGGAACCGCGCGAGGGTCAACCCCGATGGCGAAGGACCGGGCACGGAACGAATGAAAGTGCCGCATCCGATGCCTGCGAATCATCCGTG
Source organism: uncultured Candidatus Sumerlaeota bacterium (assembly GCA_964440195.1). Classification (GTDB taxonomy): domain Bacteria; phylum Sumerlaeota; class Sumerlaeia; order SLMS01; family JAHLLQ01; genus CAYTRP01. The sequence goes on along the minus strand of CAYTRP010000095.1, from coordinate 5,969 downwards.
CAGGAGGAATCGAAAATGCCGCGCCCGGCGGCGGCTGACCGTTTCGGACGTCCCACCACGCAGGCGCAGTTCAAGTCCTCCCTCATCGGTCGGCGACAGGGCTTCGATGGCCGAAATATTAACGATCGCCTGGCGGTTCGCGCGCAGAAAACTTCCGGAAGGCAGCAGCGCTTCAAGATCCCCCAGTGTGCCCTCAAAGCAAAGGCGCTCGCCGTCATCCCGCAGGAGCAAAACCACGCCCGATTCGATGCGCGCGCAAACCAGGCGATTGGGATCGATCAACTCCGTGTCGCCACCGTTCTCCGCCGGAATCCGGCGGGGTTCCGTTTCGACGGGTGAAGAGGCCAAACCGAACTGCCGGCGCACCCGTTCAAGAGCTTTGGCAAGCCGCTCGGCGGAGTAGGGTTTGAGCAGGTAATCCACCGCTTCAAGCTCGAACGCCCGCACCGCATATTGCTCATGAGCCGTGGAGAAAACAACTGCGGGGGGATCGTCGAGAGCCTCCAGCATCCGCAATCCGTCCACCTCGGGCATGTTGACATCCAGCAACACGACATCGGGCTGATGGCGCTCGATCATCTCCAATCCCATGCGTCCATCCCAGGCCTCGGCCACGATCTCGATTCCGCCTATCTTTTGGACGAGCCGCCGCGCTCGTTCGCGGGCAAGCGGCTCGTCATCGACAAGGATCATCCTCAGTGGAGGTCGGGCCGTCATTGCCATGCCCCCTCGCCACGATGGTTTCCCGGCGCTGGCGGTCCATTCACGCTGATGGAATCGTCGGGAGCAGGGATTGTCAGATCCGCGCGTGCATGAGATCCATCCATCGCCGCCTGCACATCGAGTCCGGCCCCCGGGCCGAACAACGCACACATCCGTGCGGCGATGTTGTGAAGGGCATGGCCGGGCTTCAACGGCGCGGCGACCAGATCGTTGCCCGGCTCGCCGCAAATGTTGCGGACGGAGATCCGCAAGTCGTCCCCTTCCTCGATCCTGGCATCCACCGTGATGAGGGTGGATCGCGTCGTGCAGGCCGCGCCATGCCGCACGGCATTCTCGACCAGCGGCTGGAGGGAAAGCGAAGGAATCCGGCGCGCCAGGGCCGCCGGATCGATCCTCCACTCGATCCGCAACCGGTCTCCCATGCGCAATTGCTCGATTTCACCATAGGCGCGCGCGACGGCAATCTCGCTTTCGAGAGTCGAAACGAGGGGCTGTTCCCGCGTCAGCACGGGACGCAGGGCCGTGGCGAGCAACTCCACGGCGCGCTCCGCGTCCGAGGGGTTTCTGGGGATCAATGCGGCGATCGTATTGAGCGCATTGAAGAAAAAGTGCGGATTGATCTGGGAACGCAGGGCGACAAGCCTGGCTTCCTCCGCAAGCCGTGTCATGCGCTCGCCCTCGCGTTGCGTGCGCCGCTCCCGGCGCTCGGCGTCGTGACCCATCACCTGATAGAAACCGACAAACGCAAAGATGAACCCGGCCGTCGAAATCAGCGCCGCAATCGCGTGAAACCGGGCCATGAAAACCGTGGAGAGTCCAAGAAAGGCCAACCCCGCCAACATGAAGGACAGGTAGAAGCACACAAAGCCCACGGCGAACGCCACCAGCCCGTTTGCCATCAACACGGCCACTGGCCGGGGCCTGCCCGGCAACACCTTCCATCGCCATGCAATGGGCGAAAGATAACCGATGCAAAATGCAATGAAGAGGCTGCTGCCGAGCATGAATCCGACACCGACATGGGGATTCAGCAGGTTGTTGAACACACCCGCCCCGATGCCCCACAGCAGCGATTCCACAAACGCACGGCGACTTGTCAGGTTCCGCCCCAAGACAATGCGGACAGCGTGCCGCAGGGGAACCTGGCCGCGGCCACGCATCAAATCGATGGGGACATGGAAAGCCGTCTTCATAAATTGGACGGATACCCCCAAACGCCCGCCCGCACAAGCTCCAAGGCGCCGAACGGCATCAAACGGGCGGCCAGCGGCATTCCGACCGCCCGGCAACGGCAACCGCCCGCTGAACCAGTTCGGAGATTCCAGACGCCCATTCGCCTCCAAAGCCCTTCCATTCTGGATTCCAATCGGGATGCTCCCCCTCGTGCGGCGCCCGTCGCCGCGAAATCAACGACCGGAGACAACCCACGATGCCATCCCGAACCATCACCCCCGTCAAAATTGCCGTCATTGCCCTGCCGCTTTTGGCCGTCGGCGCCGCTGTTTTCATCCTGTGGAATCCCTCGAAAGTGGAGACAACTCCCTCCGAACGCGAGAATCTTTTTGCCGAAGCCCGACAGCGGGCGTCTCAACTCGGCGAACCGTGGCCGGCCAACGAACGGCAACTCGTTCTGAGATTCTGGCAGGCCATCGCCGAGGGAGACCTCGACACCGCCACGATTCTGTGCCCCGGCAGCAAAGCGGACGATTTTTCAACCTACATGCAATTCCGTCCCCGGCCCGCCACCGCCGTTGGCAACCCGGAGCCGCATCCAACCCAGCCTGGTGTCGTGCTTGTTCCCGCTCGTGTTCCCTTTCCCGGAATGCCGAACAAGACAATCAAGCTCGCAATCCTCAAGATTGCGGACGGGCGCCTGGCCATCGACGGCCAACATTCCATCTGATGGTGATAAGGAGCTTTTTTATGAAGTCAGACCGTGCCTTCACACTGATCGAACTGCTGGTGGTGGTTGCCATCGTAAGCATCCTCGCGGCTCTTGCCCTGGTGAATCTGCAAGCGGCGCAGACGCGCGCCAAAATCAGCCGCGTGCAGGCGGACATACGCTCCATTGCATCCGCCATTGAAGTGTACCGGACCGACCAGGGCGTCTATCCTCACGCGGCCGTGGGCGATTTCCAGCTCTCTCGCCCGCTGGATCAATTGACGACACCGGTGGCCTATCTCTCATCACTGCCAGCCGATGTCTTTGGCCCCGCGCCGATGGACTTCGCACCGCAAGTCCGGATGCTCGGCTATAGCTATAAGGACGCGCGCACCACCTCCACGGGCATGCCCGGAGAAAGCTACGCCCACATCTGGCGCAACAATCCCCGCTTGCTCTTCCTTCTGCACTCCTGCGGCCCTAATATCGTCTGGGATGTTGCGCCTTATCGCGAATATGACCCCACCAATGGCACAATCAGCCCCGGAGACATCACCCGCTTTGGCCCCATGTGACCACCACAGGTCACGAAGCGCATTGCAGGCGTCGACGCACCCTGATCCTCATCATGTTTTTTCGGGGAGTTGCGGCCCTTCCGGCGCGAGGCGAGCAACCTCAAGATGCCCCCGCTTGCTTTTTTTGCGGCTTTCTATGCTTGACCGCAGGGTTGCCGGGTGCTTGAGCCAGCACAATGCTGGTGGAAGGTTCAGGAAACACCACAATTCCGGAGAGTCCTGATGCGAAAAGCATACGTTGTCGCACTTGCGGGGTTTGCGTTGTTGTTGGAGCCGGTCCTTTGCCCCGCGCCGGCCTACCTCAAGTACGGGGGCATTGATGGCGAGGTCACCGAGAGTCAAAGCCCCGGACACGACAAATGGATCGAGTTGCAGAGCTTTAGCTTTGGGGTTGCCGCGGAGGAAGAGCCCGGCACCCCCCCGGCGTTCTCGGATGCTTCGGCGAGCAAGCAACTGGACAAGACCTCGCCCAAGCTCATGCTGGCCTGCGCCACGGGGCTGGTGACACCCGAGGTGATCCTGGATTTTACCAACAAGGTCGGCGAATCGGAACAACTTTACATGCGGTACAAGCTGACCGATGTCCTGGTTTCCAGCTACTCGCACCACAAGGTTCCCGCCCCGGCGGAGGGCGGTTTGTCCGCGCCGGAACGGCGCACCCTGAACCATGAGGAGTTCTCGCTGAATTACGGCGGAATCCGGGCGATCTACTACCGTTATGACGACAGCGGCCAACTGGTGGAGGTCGTCAGCGAGGGCACGATTGCCCGCCCCGGCGGCACAATTCCGCCCGACGATTCCGCGCCGACTCTCTCCGGCGACAACTTCACGATCTCCGATTCGTTGGGCGGCGGGCGAACCGTGACGGCGGCCGTGGCGGCGGAGTAAGCTTGACGCGACTTGGCGGTGCAAAACCGGACCGGCCCCTTCACCCGGCCGGTCTTTTTCCATGCGCGCATCGGCGGGATCGATGCGTTCCCGTATGGGTTGAAGGTGGCGGCGCCTCTCGGGGCGGTTGCTTCAACCGCGAAAAACGGATTTGAAGCACGGAGAAAAGCGAGGACAACATAACCGGATGCGCGGGATCAAAACTCCACTGGAGCGGCCTTGTTCTCCTCGTCATGTTTCTTCGGGGAATTGCGGCCCTTCCGGCGCGACGGGAACAACCACCCCACCCCCCAGCCGTTGACGCCACCAAGAACCCCGTTGCCAGGCATGGGTGGGTGCGTTTCGATAACCGCAAGGCATGACCCCCATGGCTCTTTCACGCCCATTCATCCGCTTTTCCTCCGTGTTCCTTCTGGCCTGCGCGCTCACGGCCGCCGCCGCCGGCGAACCCATCCCGATCCGCCAGTCGAACATCCCGATGACGATAGCCGAGCCGGGTGCGTATCTGCTCGCCAGCGACATCCTCTCCCCCGCCGAAGCCGGCGCCATCGTGATCGCCACCGGCAACGTGACCATCGACCTCGGCGGGCACACCATCACCGGTCCCGGACGCGCGGCGGACCGGCAAGCCTTTGCCATTCAGGGCGAGCAAGACACCGTCGTTCACCGCGTGACGATCCGCAACGGCTCCATCGCGGACTTTCCCACCAGCGCCATCAGCCTGCCCCAAAGCCTGCACGTCACCATTGAAGGGCTCAACGTGCGCGGCATCGGCGAGATCGCCATCGACGTCGGCGACGAGGCCGTCATCCGCAACAACCAATTGCGAGGGATCAGGGCGGACGACCCGGATTTCAGCGGCGTGGTCATCGGCATTCGCGCCGGGTTCAACAGCCTCCTCGAGAACAACCACCTCCAGGGGCTTCACCACGGGGGAATCGGCCACCTCGACGCCATCCGCGTGGGACGTGGCTGCTATGTGGTCGGCAACCGCATCGAGGGCATGTCAACCGCGGCCACCGGAAGCGGCGACGCGATGGGCATCGCCTGTGTCACCGCGGCGGCGGATATCCGCAACAACACCCTGCGGGACATCCAACATCACCGCCCCAGCGGCATGGCCATCGGCATTCGCGTCGGCTCCGGCTCCGTCGAGGACAACCGCGTCTCCGAAGTGCGGTCGGCGAACCTGGCCATCGGCATCCAAGGCATCGCCGCCGTTTTCATCGTTGGAAACTTCGTGGAGGAAATCCAGGCCATCGCGGGTGGGCCGGATGCCTATGGCATCTGGGCCGCGGGGACGGGTGGACGGATCGCGGGCAACGCCATCCGGCAGGTGGATTGCGGGTCCGACGAGTCGCGCAACCGCGAGATCGGCCTGCGGGCCAACTCCGCCTTCGAGATCACGCGCAACACCGTCTCGCTCCCGAATCGCCGAACCCGCGCTCACCAGGCCGGCATCGAGATCAGCGGGCAACAAAACGTCATCGTCGAAAATGTCATCCGCGTCGGAACTTCCGCCCGCGACGCCGGCCTCGCCATCCTGCTCCGCTCCCTCTCAACCCTCAACACCGTCGGAGGAAACCAGATCCTCGGCGAAGTGCGCGATGAAGGCGCGGGCAATAACCTCCCGTCAGCCCTCGAGGGGATTCCCGCAATCTAGCGATTTGGCTCGGGCGCCCAATCGCCTTCGCCCGGCTCAATGGTCGAATCCCGTGATGGGCCCGGTTTCGTCTCGCCATCCCCGGCGCGGGCGAGCCCTCTCTCCGCCGCTCCCGCCAAGTGCGCCGCAAGACACCACACCGCCACCGGCGCCAGAATGTGCGACGCCCGCAGCAACACCTCCGGGTAGGACATCACCCCCAGCGCCGTCATGCGCGAGAACGCGGTGACCGTGCTCC
>CAYTRP010000094.1:0-9951 GCA_964440195.1 uncultured Candidatus Sumerlaeota bacterium | reverse complement strand
CCTCCGCCGCGTCCTGGTCAACGGGGCGTGGCTTCATCAGGGGAAACAGGATGACGTCGCGAATGGAGGAGCTTTGCGTCGCCATCATCACGAGACGATCAATGCCGACCCCGAGGCCCGCCGTCGGTGGCATGCCGTATTCCAGCGCGCGGACGTAATCCTCGTCAATCAGGCCCACCGCCTCCATGTCACCCCCCCTGCGGCGCTCCACCTGCTCGGCGAAACGCGCATGCTGCTCGGCGGGATCGTTCAACTCGCTGAACCCGTTGGCCATTTCCATCCGGTTGGCGTACAACTCAAAGCGGTCCGCCACGTCCGGCTCCCCGTCCTTGCACTTGGCCAGCGGAGAGATTGCCTTGGGAAACTCCGTGATGAATGTCGGCTCGACAAGGCGATCCTCGACGTGTCCCTCGAAGAGATGGATGATCGCATCCACCGCCGTGTGGATCTCCTTGGGAAAGTGCAGGTCGCGCGCATTGGCGACACTGCGCACTTCTTCCAGCGACATGTCCCAGCGCACCACCAGCCCGGCGAACTTTTCCAGCGCCCCCAGGATGGTGATGCGCGGCCACGGGCGAACCCCGAGGTCCACCGTCCGTCCGTCGCACAACGCGATCAACGACGAACCCGCCGCGAGGCGGATGCTCTCCCCCACCAGATCCTCCACGAAGTCGATCATGCGCGCGCAGTTCCACCCACCCGCATAGAGTTCCAGCATCGTGAACTCGGGATTGTGCTGCGTCGAGATCCCCTCATTCCGGAAGTTACGGTTGATCTCGTACACACGGTGCATCCCGCCAACGACGAGGCGCTTGAGGTACAACTCCGGCGCGATGCGAAGGTACAGGTCCATGTCCAGCGCGTTGTGGTGCGTGACAAACGGGCGTGCACTGGCGCCGCCATATAGCGGTTGCAGCATCGGCGTTTCCACTTCAAGGAAGCCCTGGTCATCGAGCCAGCGGCGCATGGAGGAGACCAGCCTGGATCGCCGCTTGAAAGTCTCGACAACCTCCTCGTTCACGATGAGATCGACGTAGCGGCGGCGATAGCGCAGTTCCGTGTCCGTTAGCCCCGCCCACTTCTCCGGCAATGGCCGGGTGGACTTGGCCAGCAGGACCAACTCTTCCGCCTGCACGGTCGTCTCGCCGGTCTTCGTGCGGAACATCGGGCCCTTCACGCCCACGATGTCGCCGGCGTCGAGGAACTCCTTGCCGAGTCGAAAACCCTCCTCGGACAGGACCTGCTTGTTGAGATACACCTGGATCCGGCCCGAACGGTCGAGCAGGTGGAAGAACGCCGCCTTGCCGAAGCGCCGAATCGTCAGCGCGCGGCCCATGAGGGAGACCCTCCGCTCGGGGTGCTCCAGAAAGCCGGCCTCGTCGGCAAGGATGTCCGCCGCAAGATGTGACGGCTCATACTGCGCCGGGTAGGGATTGATGCCCGCCTCGCGCAGCGCCTTTGCCTTGCTGTAACGAACCTCCTGAATGGGCCGGTGATCGGAGAGAAAGGGGAACTCGGTGGGGTTCGTGGCCATGAAGCGCGAAGGTCCTCGGGAGATTCATGCTTGCCTGCGGGAAAACGACCGCACGGTCCCGAGAGGCTGGGAGCAACCGGGCGACTCGGACAACCGCAGATTTGTGCCGGAAACGTCAGGGCGTTGAATTCGTTCCAAATTCATCCCCGGCAACCAATCGCCGTTGACAGCGGCAAAGCCCCCGTGACCCCCTTCTCCGCGACATCCGGTTGATGTCCGCAGGAGAGAGTCCGGGCAAAGCGACCCGGGCCGCCGAAGGGGAAATCGAGTCCTCGAAACTCTCAGGCAAGCAGGACTGCGGACGGACGGGCCTCTGGAGAGCGCCGCGCACCAGGCGGCCACCGAAGGAGCACTGCGGCGGCAATACCCCGCGGAATCTCTCAGGTAAACGGACAGAGGAGGGCTGACCCGACTTCCCCAAGGGAGCATCGGGACACCTCCCGAATCCGAGGCACCGGATGGCATCCAGCACCGACCTGCCCAGCATCGATTTGCGCAGGACCCCCCTTTACGACATCCACAAGCGCCTCGGTGCCCGCATCGTCCCCTTTGCCGGCTGGGAAATGCCCGTGGACTACGGCAGCCAGCTCGCCGAGCACGCCGCCGTGCGCGAACGCGCCGGCATCTTCGACGTCTCCCACATGGGCCAAGTCCGTCTTGTCGGTGCCCGGGCACTGGAGTTCCTCGACCGTCTTGTGCCCGGCGATGTGCAGCGACTGGGCGATGGCGAATCCCTCTACACCAACCTGTGCACCCCCCAAGGTACCGTCATCGACGACCTTATCGTCACGCGCGTGCATGCCACGGAAGCCTTCGCCGTCATCAACGCGGGCACCAGTGCCAAGGACATCGCGTGGATCCGCCGCTGCCAAGACGACCTGGGCTTCGCGGATGTCGACGTCCTCGATGAGTGCGACCGCTGGGCCATGATCGCGCTTCAGGGACCTCACGCGCTTGCAGTGCTCGAAACCCTCCTGCCCAAAGTCAAGTGGTCGGCCACCAAGGCGTTCACGCTCCATCCATGCGACGGCCTCCTTATTTCCCGCACCGGCTACACGGGCGAGGACGGCGCGGAAATCCTCTGCCCTCCCGACCAGGCGGAGAAGTGGTGGAAGGCCATGCAGGAAGCCGGCGCCGCCCCGTGCGGCCTCGGTTCGCGAGACAGCCTGCGCCTTGAGATGGGATATCCGCTCTATGGCCAGGACATGGACGAGACCGTCACGCCGCTGGAGGCGGGCATCGGCTGGACGATTGGCTGGAAGAAAACCGCCGACTTCATTGGGCGCGGCGCCCTTGAATCGGAGAAGGCCCGCGGACAACGCCGCCGCAGGATCGGCCTCGTGATCGACAGCCGCCGGCCCCTTCGGCACGGAGACAAGGTCCACATCAATGGCGACAACGTGGGCGAAATCACCTCGGGTGGCTTCTCCCCCACGCTGGGCGTGGGAATTGCACTGGCCCTGGTTGACCGCGCTCTCTCCGAGGGGCACCGGCAGGCCGAGATCGAGGTGCGCGGCACCCGCATCGCCGCGCGAATCGCCAAACCGCCGTTCGTCACGCCCGGCAGCCGGAAGGTTTCATGACAGATAAACCACGGAGAATGTTCGCGTTCAATGCCCTGTTTTTCTCCGTGTCCTCCGTGTCTCCGTGGTTTACCGATGGATTTTTGATTTTTTGCCGATGGTACATTCCCTCGACGGAGCAAGCACCATGGACCCCGCAACGCTGTTGTTCACGGAATCGCATGAATGGATCGAATCGAGCGGCGATGTGCGACGCATGGGCATCTCGGACCACGCGCAGCATCTGCTCGGCGACATCGTCTTCGTCGATTTGCCCAAGGTCGGCAAGGCCGTCAAGGCGGGCGAGGAAGTCCTCGTCGTCGAGTCTCCCAAGGCTGCCGCATCCGTTTATGCCCCGGTTTCTGGAGAGATCGTCGCGGTGAACGACAACCTCGACGGCACGCCGGACACCATCAACCAATCGCCCTATGGCGATGGCTGGATCGTCAAGATCCGCCCGGCGAACTTCGACACCGAAAAGGCCAAGCTCATGACCCACGACCAATACATGAAGAAAGTCGAAGAGGAGTAATCCCCCATGGCCTACACCCCGCACACGGCCCAGGATGTCCGCGAGATGCTCGCCAGCATCGGCGTCGAGCGCATCGACGACCTCTTTGCCGACGTCCCCGCGCAACTGATGCTCGAAAAGCCCGTGGAGATTCCGACGCTGACGGAGTGGGAGATCTTCCAGTATTTCGAGGAGCGCGCGGCGGAGAATCGCACCGTCGCCCCCGGCCAACTCTTCCTTGGGGCCGGCGCGTACCAGCACTACATTCCCGCCGCCGTGAAGAATCTCATCAACCGTGGCGAGTTCGTCACCTCCTACACGCCCTACCAGGCGGAAGTCAGCCAGGGGACACTGCAGGCCATCTTCGAGTTCCAGTCCCACGTCTGCGCGATCACCGGCCTCGATGTCGCCAATGCCTCGATGTACGACGGGGCGACGGCCTTGGCCGAAGCGCTCTTCATGGCGGTTCGGGTGAAGAAGGCCAACCGGGTGCTCGTCTCCTCCCTCATCCATCCCCACACGCTGGCCGTCATCAGGACGTTCATGCGCGAGATCAACGTCGAGGTGGTCGAGGCCCCTGAAAGCAACGGTACAACCGATTGGACTGCCGTTGGCGCGAGCGAGTTCTCCGCCGTCGCCTTCCAGTCGCCGAACTTTCATGGTGTCATCGAGGACGGCAACCCGGCCCGCGCCTTTGCGGATGCCTGCGGGGCGCTGCTCGTCGCCTCGGGCAATCCGTTTGCCATGCTGCTGGCGCAGGCTCCCGGCGATTATCGCGCGGACATCGCCGTCGGCGAGGCGCAGCCCCTCGGCATTCCGCTGCAGTACGGCGGACCCTACTGCGGATTCTTCGCCTGCACCAAGGAACTCATCCGCCAAATGCCCGGCCGCATCATCGGCCGCACGGCGGACAAGGAAGGCCGAGAAGGCTTCGTCCTTACGCTCCAGACACGCGAGCAGCACATCCGCCGCGAAAAGGCCACGTCGAACATCTGCACCAATCAGGGCCTCTTCGCGCTGATGGCGACGATGTACATGACCTTTGCCGGGAAACAGGGCATGCTGCAGGTGGCCGAGACATCCGTCGCCCGCGCCCACGCCCTTGTGGAAGGCCTCGAATCGGCCGGTGCCACGCGCCTCCACCCCGATGTGCCCTTCTTCCACGAAGCCGCCCTGCGCCTTCCCATTCCCGCCGCCGAGTTCCTCGCGCGCCTGCGTGACGAACATGGCATCGTCGGCGGATACGACCTCGGCCGCATCGATGCCGACCTCGCCGACTGTGTCCTGGTCTGCGCGACGGAGATGAACTCACCGGCCAACATCAGCGCCTATGTGAACGCGGCCCAGGCCATCCTGTCCGGCCAGCTCGCAGGCAGCCGCTAACTTTCGACCGACATCACGAGGTTCTTTCCGATGACGCTTTCGCTGATCAATGACAAGAGCCGCGCGGGACGCAAGGGCGCGAGCCTCCCCACGGGCAATGCGCCGGAACGCGCCAAGGGGCGCGGCGCCATCCCCGCACACCTGCAACGCAAGCAGACCGCGGCGCTCCCGGAGGTCTCCGAGCTCGACGCCGTGCGCCACTTCACGCGCCTGTCCCAGAAGAACTTCAGCATCGACGGCCAGTTCTACCCGCTGGGCAGTTGCACGATGAAGTACAATCCCAAGGTCAACGACCAGGTCGCGTCGATGCCGGCGTTCACGGGCCTTCACCCGATGCAGCCCGACGGCGACGCACAGGGAACACTGTGCGCGATGTGGGAACTGCAGGAAGAACTGAAGTCCCTCCTTGGAATGGCCGAAGTCACCCTCGCACCCGCCGCCGGCGCGCAGGGCGAGTACGTCGGCATGGCCATCATCCGCGCGTATCACCGTCTGCGAAACGACAACAGGCGCAACATCGTGCTTGTCCCCGACAGCGCCCACGGCACCAACCCCGCCAGCGCAGCGCTCGCGGGCTTTGAAGTGCGCACGGTCAAGTCCGGCGACGATGGCCGCGTCGATCTCGCCTCCCTCGACGCCGCGCTCGACGACACCGTCGCGGGCATCATGCTCACCAACCCCAACACCTGCGGCGTCTTCGAGAAGGACATCCTGGAGATCTCGCGCCGCGTCCATGGCGCCGGGGGCCTGCTTTATTACGACGGCGCGAACCTCAATGCCATTGTCGGACGCGTGCGCCCCGGAGACATGGGCTTCGATGTCATCCACCTGAACCTGCACAAGACGTTCTCCACCCCTCACGGCGGTGGAGGCCCCGGTGCCGGTGCCGTTGGCGTTGCCAGTCGCCTCGTGCCCTTCCTGCCCGACCCGCACGTGCGCCGCACGCCGGAAGGCACATATCGCCTCTCCCTCGGCGAACGCCCCAACAGCATCGGCCGCGTCATGAATTTCCATGGGAACACCGGAGTCCTCCTGCGCGCACAGGCCTACACGCTCGCGCAAGGCGGACAGGGATTGTGGGATGTCGCGAGCTACGCCGTGCTGAATGCCAACTACGTCCTTGCCAACTTGCCCGGGGAGTTCGAGGTCCCCTTCGATCCCCCGTGCAAGCACGAGGCCCTCGTCAGCGTCCGCAAGCTCTCGCGCACGCCGGGCATCAAGGCCTTCGACGTCGCCAAGCGCCTGCTCGACCTCGGCTTCCACGCGCCGACGATCTACTTCCCGCTCCTTGTCCCCGAGTGCCTGCTCATCGAACCGACGGAAACCGAGAGCAAGGAAACGCTCGACCAGTTCACCGCCGCCATGAAGCAGATCGCCCACGAGATCCACCACGATCCCGAGACGCTGCGCAATGCCCCCCTCACGCGCCCCACGGGCCGCCTGGACGATGCCCGCGCGGCGCGCGAACTCAACGTGTGTTGCCGCTGGGAATCCGAAGCGTGCGCGATGGATGAGTAAGCCCGCACGGCCCGCGCTCTTCATCCCTTCCGGAGCACCTGGATGACCAAGGCAAAGAACATCTGCGTCTACTGTGCCTCCGGGAGCATGCTCGCCCGGGAGTATCATGACGCCGCCGAGGCCATGGGGCGACTGATCGGCGAGGGGGGCCACACGCTTGTGTGGGGCGGCAGCAATGCCGGCACAATGACCACCATCGCGGAGTCGGCCCGCCGGGCCGGTGCCCGACTCGTCGGCGTGATCCCCAAGGCGTTTGCCGATCGTGGGATCGCCTATCCACACGCCCATGAAATGCACGTCACCGCGGGCATGCGCGAGCGCAAGGCGCTCATGGACCAGAAGGCCGATGCCTTTGTCGTCCTGGCGGGCGGCATCGGGACGATGGAGGAGTTCATCGAGATGCTGACCCTCAAGCAACTCAACTACCACCGGCGTCCCATCGTCGTGGTCAACACCGCCGGATTCTACGATCCATTGCTCGCCTTCATGGACAAGATGATGGCGGACCGGTTCATGCGCCCCGAAATTCGCCAGTACTTTGATGTCGTCCAGCATCCGCACGACGCCATGCACGCCATTCTCAACTACTCCGCCCCGGAGATTGTCTCGAAGTGGAGCACCGGCTGATGCAGCACTTCCGCGACACGGTCATCGTCGACGCTCCCATCACGGAGGTCTTCCAGTTCTACACGGACGTGGAGAACCTGCCGCGCATGATGCCGCCGGACCTCAAGATGCGCGTGGTCAAGGCCCACGTCCCGCTCGTCAAGGGCTCGCGCGTTCAGTTCGCCGTCGGCTTGCAGGGAGTCCCCTTCGAGATGAAGTGGGAGGCGGAGATCATCGAGTACGAGCCCAACCGCTTCTTTTCCGACAAGCTCCTTTCCGGCCCCTTCGAGTACTGGGTTCACCACCACGAGTTTCACGAACTCGGCGGCGGACGGACGGAAATCTGCGACACCATTGATGTGGGTGCCCCCCTTGGACTCCTTGGGCGCTTGGTCGAAAGCCTCTTCATCAACTCGAAGATCCGCGAGATGTTCGACCATCGGCGCGGAATCCTCCGCGAGCGATTCCCCACGGCCAGCACAAGCCACTAAAGGGATTTCTTGAAGGACGGCATTCATCCGGGGGCCGGATTCCCTTGATCCCGTCCGCTCGCCCTCCCGATGCTTGTGCAATTGTCTGCTGGAATTCCCGGAGCCCCTCCTCCCAATTTATGGTAGCCGTCCTCCTCAGCCTCCCCTTTCTCGGGGCGCTCCTTTACGTTTTGCTGCCGAGGAACTCGACGGCGCTTCCGCGGCTCATCGCCCTCGCCTTGACGGGAGCATCGCTCCTCCTGCTCGGTTATCTGACGGCCCGGTGGATCCCCGGTCACCCGCCCGAGTTTTACCGCGAGTGGATTCCCAGCCTTGGTCTTTCCTTCAGTTTGTGGCTCGACGGCCCCGCGCTCTTCTACGCATGGATCGTCCTCGGGATCGGCTTCCTCGTCTTTTGGTACTCGGGGTACTACATGGATCCCGGGGACTCTCCGTGGCGGTTCTACGGAGTTCTCGTCGTCTTTATGGCCTCGATGCTGGGCGTTGTCATCTCCCGCAACGTCCTGCTGATGTTTGTCTTCTGGGAGCTGACGTCCATCACGTCGTTCCTCCTGATCGGGCATTGGAGCCACAAGGAAGCCGCGCGCGAGGGCGCCATCCGCGCGTTGATCGTCACCGCTGGCGGCGGACTCTGCCTGCTTGCCGGCGTCGCCGCCATGTATGCGATCCTGCGTGCCCGGGGCATCGAGGACGGATTCGAGTGGGACGTCCTGTGGGCAAACCGCGAACTCATCACGAACCATCCCCATGCGCCGTGGGTTCTCGCGCTCCTGCTCATCGGGGCCTTCACCAAGAGCGCCCAGTTCCCCTTCCACTTCTGGCTTCCCGGCGCCATGGAGGCACCCACGCCCGTCTCCGCCTACCTGCACGCCGCAACGATGGTGAAGGCCGGCATCTATCTCCTTGGCCGCATCTACCCGATCTTCGGCGACATGACCCTGTGGCTCGCCTTTGTCGCCACGACGGGCGTCATCACCATGCTCATCGGCGGCTTCATGGCCATCGTCTCGCGCGACCTCAAGCAACTCCTGGCCTTCTCCACGGTCAGCCAGTTGGGCGTCCTCACCGCCTATTATGGATTCGGCTATGCGCGCCTGCGCCATGGCGACGGCCCCGGGGAGCACGGCGAGTTCATGCTCAAGATGGACCTGCTGCTGGTCGCCAGCCATGCGTTCTTCAAGGGCGGCCTCTTCATGCTGGTCGGCGTCATCGATCACGGCACCCACACGCGCGACTGGACCCGGCTGGGCGGCCTGTGGAAGGCGATGCCCTTCACCGCGACGCTGACGATTCTCGGATGCCTCTCCATGGCCGGCGCGCCATTTACCCTTGGCTACACCGCCAAGGGGCTCTTCATGGAGGCGGGGCTCTACCTCCAGACCTACGACATCGCCGTCTGGCAAAGCCTCGTCTGGATCGCCGTCCTCGCGAGTTCCTTCACCGTCGCCTACTCCATGCGCATGGCGATCTCGCCCTTCTTCGGCAAGCAGCGCGATCCGTCCATAACGCCCCACGAGGGCAACTGGCGGATCCTTGTCGCGCCCGCCATCCTGATTGGCCTTTGCGTGGCCGGCGGCCTCTATCTCCCCTTCGTCGAGACACCCATTGCCAATCTCGTCAACCCGGACTTCTTCGGATCGTCCGCCTCGTTCAAGGCGACGCGCATCAAGACGAACATCAGCCTCTTCCTCTTCTTCGCGAGTGGGCCGGCCCTCTTTTTCTCGGCGGTGGCCATAGAGAGGGCCTACGCGCGAATCGGACGGCCAGCCCCCTGGGCGCGCCTCTATGACCTCGTCCTCAACCAGTTTGTGCCGTGGATCACACGGATGAACGGCGAGATCGTGCAGTCGGTGTCCCTGCGGCAAAACGTCTTCATCACCTGCTCCGTGTCGCTCGGGCTGCTCCTCGGGGCGCTCCTGCTGCACGAGTTCGACTTCGGGCTCTTCGGCGCTCCCGAACACGTCAATCTTCTGGGCGTAGCCTCCTTCGTTCTGATCGCCGCCAGCCTCTCGGTTGTCGTTTTTGTCCGCGATCCCATTTACCGCATCGCGGGACAGGCCATCGTGGGGATACTCATCGGCCTTTACTTTGTTCTCTATCGCGCGCCCGACGTGGCGATGACGCAGATCCTCGTCGAGTTGGCGTCATTGGCCGTCCTGCTGCTCCTGTTGCCCCGATTGCGCAATGTGGGGGGCTTCCGCCCCGCCCGGGGCATGGAGGCCATTGCCCCGGCCGCCGTCTCCATCGGGTTTGGAGTCATGATGGGCGCGCTGACCTATCTGGCGGCGACGAGCGGCTTGCGCGCCGAACCCATCCTTCCCGGGAACCCAACCCATCGCGCCTTCT
>CAYTRP010000093.1:0-10053 GCA_964440195.1 uncultured Candidatus Sumerlaeota bacterium | reverse complement strand
AGCTGGAGGTCGGCCAGGCGCTGCCGGTCTCGATCTTCGAGGCCGGGGAGCGCATCGACGTGGTCGGCACCTCCAAGGGCCGCGGGTTCACCAGCGTTCGCAAGCGCTGGAACTCCAAGCCCGGCCGCGCGAGCCACGGCTCGATGTACTTCAACCGTCCGGGTTCGCAGGGCGCCAGTTCGTTTCCCTCGCGGACGTTCCCCGGAACGAAAAGCTCGGGGCACCACGGTGACACCCGCGAGACGACCACCAACCTCCTGATCGTGAAGTGCGATCCGGAGCGCAACCTGATCGCCGTGCGGGGCTCCGTCCCGGGCGCGACCAATGGCTACGTGCTTCTTCGCAAGCGCGTTGTCCGCGGTAAGAAGGCCTTGAAGAAGTAAGAGCCAGCCGAGGATTCGTGATGCCTACCGTAGAACTCAAGAACATCAATGGGGACAAGATCCAGGATCTCGCGATCGCGGATCTCGTCTTCGGCGCGCCGCAAAACGAGGTGGTGACCCGCGAGGTCCTCAACGCGTTCCTTGCCAACCAGCGCCAGGGTACCCACAAGACCAAGCTGCGCGGCGAGGTGAGCGGCGGTGGCCGCAAGCCGTGGAAGCAGAAGGGCACGGGCCGCGCCCGCCAGGGCTCGAACCGCGCGCCCCAATGGCGCGGGGGCGCGAACATCTTCGGGCCGGTGCCGCGCGACTATCGCGAGAAGGTCAACCGCAAGAAGCGTCGCGCGGCGTTCCGCGCCGTGCTGTCCTCGCGCGTGGAGGAAGGGACGCTGATCGTGGTGGACTCGCTGGACTTCTCGGCGAACCTGAAGACGCGCTCCTTTGTCGAGTCGCTCGACAAGCTGGGCGCGGGCGGACGGGTGCTGGTCGTCGTGGCGGAGAAGGACGAGGCGCTCCTGCGCGTGGCGGGCAACGTGCCCTACGCGCGCGTCGAGGTTACCGGCGCCCTGAGCATCTACGACCTGCTGACGGCGGACTCGATCGTGGCAACCCGCGACGCGGTCGCCGAGCTGGAAAAAACGCTGTCGGGCGCGGGCTCCGACGAGGAGGAGACGGCATGAGCAAGAGTCCCTACGAGATCCTGATCCGCCCGATCATCACGGAGCGCGCGCTGGCCGGCCACGCCGGGAACAAGTACACGTTCCAGGTGGCGAACACGGCGAACAAGCACGAGATCAAGAATGCCATCGAGCATGCCTTTGGCGTGACGGTGGTTTCGGTGAACACGGTTACGACCAAGGGGCATGTTGTCCGCCGCGCGAAGATGCGCCCGGGCCGCAAGCCCACGGTGAAGAAGGCGGTGGTGACGCTGGCCGCCGGCCAGGCGCTGGAGTACTAGTCGCCGGAGTGCTAGGCGCTGGCTGGTTGGGCATTCCACCCGCGGACCCTGAGGAGCCGAGAGAACGATGGGCATCAGAAAATTCAAGCCGACGACCCCCTCACGGCGGACGATGACGGTGAACTCCTTCGAGGAGATCACGAAGTCCAAGCCGGAGAAGTCGCTCCTGCGGAAAAAGCACAACAAGGCGGGCCATGGAAACACGGGCCGCATCACCTCGCGCTTTCGCGGGGGCGGGCACAAGAAGCAGTATCGCATGATCGACTTCCGCCGGGCAAAGGATGACATCCCGGCCAAGGTCGCGGCGATCGAGTACGACCCGAACCGCACGGCGTTCATCGCCCTGTTGCATTACGCGGACGGCGAGAAGGCCTACATCATCGCGCCGCGCGGCCTCAAGGTCGGCACGATGGTGATGAACGGCGAGAACGCCGAGGCGCGCGTGGGCAACTGCCTGCCGATGGCGCGGATCCCGGTCGGCACGGTGATCCATGCGATCGAGCTGGTGCGGGGCAAGGGCGCGATGATGGCCCGCAGCGCCGGAACCTCGGCGATGCTGGTGGCGCGCGAGGGCGCGACGGCGACGCTTCGTCTCCCCTCGGGCGAGATGCGGCTGGTCCCCTCGGCGTGCCGCGCGACGATCGGCGAGACAAGCAACCCGGACCACAACCTGGTCGTGATCGGCAAGGCGGGACGCCAGCGCTGGAAGGGGCGCCGCCCCCACAACCGCGGCGTCTCGATGAACCCGGTGGATCACCCGATGGGCGGTGGCGAGGGCAAGACGTCGGGTGGCGGTCACCCGGTGAGCCCCTGGGGCCAGAAGGCCAAGGGCCTGAAGACGCGCAATGTGCGCAAGGCATCGAGCAAGTTCATCATCAAGCGCCGCAACAAGTGACGTAATCTCCGACGCGAGTTTGTCAGCCAGGCAAAGGACAGCACATGGCAAGGTCTCTGAAAAAGCCCCCCTTCGTTGACGATCACCTCCTCGAGAAGGTGGAGGCGCTGAACGATTCGAACGAGAAGCGCGTCATCAAGACGTGGTCGCGCCGCTCGATGATCATCCCGGAGATGGTGGGCCACACGATGGCGATCCACAACGGCAAGGGTTTCGTGCCGGTGTTCGTGAACGAGAACATGGTGGGCCACAAGCTGGGCGAGTTTGCCCCCACGCGCCTGTTCAAGGCGCACGGCGGCAAGACGGCCAAGGTCGTGAAGAAGTAGGCGGGGAATGGAAGAGCGGGGAAACATGCAGGCGCAGTCCGGGCGTGCATCCTGTCCGGCTCGCGCAACCAGAACGCAGACTGAAGGATTGATCGGATCATGGGTCTAAGAGCGAAGGAAAAGGCAAAGAGGCGGCGCGAGACACCGCTGGAGACGGCGGACGGCCGGCTGGTGGTGTCGAAGGTTTCGACGCGCTACATCCACTGCGGCCCCCGCAAGGTGGCGCTCCTGGCGAACCTGATCCGCAACAAGCCGGTCGGGGAAGCGCTGGAAACCCTCAAGTTCACGCATCGTCCCTCGGCGGTGCCCTACGTGGAGCGCGCGCTGAAGTCGGCCATTGCGAACGCGCTGAACGAAGTGGCCGAGCCCGGGCAGTTGGTCGTCGGTGAGATCCGCGTCGAGGGCGCACCGATGATGAAGCGGTTCCGGGCGGCGAGCATGGGCCGCGGGGCGCGCATTCGCAAGCGCCTGTCACACCTTGTGATCTACCTTACGGAAAGCTGAAAGGGAGCCATACCTTGGGTCAGAAAGTCCATCCATACGGATTCCGCCTCGGCGTCATCAAAGACTGGCATTCGCGCTGGTACTTCCCGAAGGGCTATGCCCAGACGCTGCACGAGGACCTGGGCATTCGCAAGTCGATCAAGAAGCGCTTCAACCACGCGGGTGTCGCGAAGATCGAGATCGAGCGCGCGGCCCGGCGGGTGAAGGTGACGATCCACACGGCCCGCCCCGGCATCGTGATCGGGAAGAAGGGCGCGGAGATCGAGACGCTGCGCAAGGAACTGGAAACGCTGACCAAGAAGCAGATCATCATCAACATCGAGGAAATCAAGCGCCCCGACCTCTCGGCGCAGTTGGTGGCCGAGAACGTGGCGGGCCAGTTGGTGCGCCGCATCGGCTTCCGCCGCGCGATGAAGAAGACGGTGCAGGGCGTGATGAAGAACGGCGCGCTGGGCTGCAAGATCAACTGCTCGGGCCGCCTGAACAACGCGGACATGGCGCGCACGGAATGGGTTCGCGAGGGCCGGGTGCCCCTGCACACGCTGCGCGCGGACATCGACTTCGGCTTTGCCGAGGCGAACACCAAGTACGGCATCATCGGCGTGAAGGTCTGGATCTTCCGCGGCGAGGTGCTCAGCAAGAGCGAGATCAAGCGGGCGGCGGCCTGAGGCCACGGCCGGCGACGCGGGACGAGTTGACCCACGCAAGACAGGACTGAGAGACAATGCTTCTACCCAAACGGACAAAGCACCGCAAGATGATGAAGGGACGCCGCCGCGGCAAGGCGATGCGCGGCAACACGCTCTCCTTCGGGATCTTCGGGATCAAGGCGACGGAGGCGGGATGGGTGACCAACCGCCAGATCGAGGCGGCGCGCATCGCGATCAGCCGCACGGTCAAGCGCGGCGGCAAGTTGTGGATCACGATCTTTCCGGACAAGCCGCTGACGGCCAAGCCGGCGGAAACGCGAATGGGCAAGGGCAAGGGGAACCCGGAACACTGGGTCGCGGTCGTGAAGCCCGGCCGGGTGCTGTTCGAGCTCGACGGCGTGACGCTTGAGCAGGCGCGCGAGGCGATGGAAAAGGCGATCCACAAGCTGCCCGTGAAGGCGAAGTTCGTGTACCGCGAGGACATCGTCGACGCGGTGGCGAACTAGGACCGCGCGGCGCCGCACCGAATTCAGGAAGGGACCAGGCTGGCACCATGGCAAAGAAGACATCACTGGGCGAAAAGCTTCGCGAGCACACGCCGGAGGAACTGCGGCTGCGGCTGGAGGATGCGAAGAAGGAATTGTTCTCGCTGCGCGTGCGGCAGACCAAGAAGGAACTCGAAAACCCCCACGCCATCCGCACGAAGCGCCGGGAGATCGCGCGCATCCTGACGGTGCTGACCGAACTGGACGCGAAATCCGCGACCGCCTGAAGACAACCCCCGCCGGCGCGACGCCGGCAGACCGCTGAAGGAGACAGGCCCCGATGGCCGAGTTGCAAAACAACGAGACACCCGCCGGCGAGAAGAGCGTCCATGAGCGCCTGTACACGGGCGTGGTCATCAGCGACAAGAGCGACAAGACGATCGTCGTCAAGTGGCAGCGCCTGGCCCAGCACCCGCTCTACAAGAAGTACATGCGCCGCGACAAGAAGCTGCACGCGCACGACGAGAACAACGAGGCGCACGTGGGCGACCGGGTCGAGCTGGTCGAGGTCTCTCGCCCGCTCTCGAAGACCAAGCGCTATCGCCTCAAGAGAATCCTCGAGCGCGCCAAGTAACCGGACCCGTAATCACCAGACAGGCGGACACGAGCAATGATCCAGGAATACACGGTTTTGAATGTGGCGGACAACACGGGGGCGCGCAAGGTGCGCTGCTTCAAGGTCCTCGGCGGCTCGCACCGCCGCTACGCCTCGATCGGCGACGTGATCGTGTGCTCGGTCCGCGAGGCCGACCCCGCCGGCACGGTGAAGAAGGGCGAGGTGGTCAAGGCGGTGATCGTGCGCACGGCCAAGGAAGTGCGCCGCGAGGACGGCAGCTACATCCGCTTCTATGACAACGCGGCGGTGATCATCAACAAGGACAACGAGCCGATCGGCACGCGCATCTTCGGCGCCGTGGGGCGCGAGCTGCGCGCCAAGAAGTTCATGAAGATCGTCTCGCTGGCTCCCGAGGTCTACTGAGCGGCGACTTTGACCCACCCCCCGGCGCAACGGCCGGGAGTCGAGAAGGAAGAGCAACGATGAGCCTGATCAAGAAGGGTGACCTGGTGGAGGTGATCACGGGCCCGTACCGCGGCGAGCGGGGCGAGGTCCTGGAAGTCCTTCCGCGCAACAACCGGGTGGTGGTAAAGGGCCTGAACATGCGGGTGAAGCACCTGAAGGTGCGGCCGACCGAACAGGGCGGCCAGACCGGCGGGATCACCGAGATGGAAGCGCCCATGGACCTGAGCAACGTGATGATCGTGGACCCCAAGACCCAGAAGCCCGCCCGCCTGGGCGTCGTGCGCGAAGCCGATGGCAAGCGCAAGCGCGTCACGCGCGGACGCAACAGTTCGGGAACGGTGATCGACTGATCCGGAAGGTGGATGATACGATGGCAGAGCAGACCACAGACAGCGCGGCCCCCAAGCGTCCCAGGACGCCGATGCCGCGCCTCCAAAAGAAGTACCGCGAAGAGATCGCGCCGGCGCTGATGAAGAAGTTCGGCTACACGAACGTGATGCAGATCCCCCGCCTCGAGAAGATCGTGGTGAACATGGGGGTTGGCGCCGCCTCGCGCGACATCAAGGAGCTGGACGCGGCGGAGAAGGAACTGGCGGTGATCGCCGGCCAAAAGGCGAAGTCGACCCGCGCGCGCGTCTCGGTCTCGCAGTTCAAGATCCGCGAGGGCATGCCGGTGGGCTGCTTCGTGACGCTGCGCGGCGCGCGCATGTGGGAATTCATGGACCGCCTGGTCAGCGTGGCGATCCCGCGCATCCGGGACTTCCGCGGCCTGCCCCCCAACGCGTTCGACGGGCGCGGCAACCACTCGATGGGCGTCAAGGAACACAACATCTTCGTCGAGCTTGAGTACTCGATGATTTCCAAGAACCGCGGGATGAACATCACCACGGTGACGACGGCAAAGACCGACGCGGAAGCGAAGGAACTGCTGACGCTGCTGGGCTTTCCGTTCCGCCAGTAGGACCAGGACGAACCGTTTCCCCGATTTCGAAAGGATGCACCCGACATGGCCCGCACTTCCCAGATGGCCAAGCTGCGCAGCAAGCCGAAGTTCAAGGTCCGCCACCGCAACCGTTGTCCGTTGTGCGGTCGTTCGCGCGGCTACATGCGGTTGTTCGACATGTGCCGTCTTTGCTTCCGCAAGCTGGCCAACGAGGGCCAGGTCCCCGGCGTGACGAAGTCGTCGTGGTAACAAGAGCAGGCAGCACGCAACCCGCGCCCTACCGGCGCCGCCCCAAGAGTTCCCGGAGGTATTTTGGCTGACCCATGAACACGACCGATCCCATCGCAGACATGCTGACGCGCATCCGCAACGCCAACCTGGTGTTCAAGGATCACGTGGATGTCCCGAACTCGAAGATGAAGGTGGCCATCGCCAAGATCCTCAAGGACGAGGGTTTCATCAAGTACTACAAGGTGATGCGCAACAACAAGCAGGGGACGATCCGGATCTTCCTGAAATACGGCCCCAACCGCGAGCACGTGATCAATGGCTTGGATCGCGTGAGCAAGCCCGGCATCCGGTCCTACACGAAGGCGGCGGAGATTCCCCGCGTGCGCAACGGGCTGGGCATCGTGATCCTGTCGACGTCCAACGGGATCCTCACGGGCGCCGAGTGCCGCCGCCAGGGTGTTGGCGGCGAGGTGCTGTGCACCGTTTACTGATGGTTGTTTGACCGACTGATTTTTCCGGAGGCCCGGTGCCGTGTCGCGTATAGGTAAACTTCCCATCCCCGTCCCGTCGAACGTGCAGGTCACGATCGACAAGGGGCACGTCAACGTGAAGGGTCCCAAGGGGACGCTGAGCGTGGACACCCGCAATCATGTCGAGGTCAAGCTGGACTCGGGCGTGATCAGCGTCGCGCGCTTCAACGACGAGCGCCAGTCCAAGGCCTACCACGGCCTGTATCAGCGGCTCATCGCCAACTCCGTCCAGGGCGTGACATCGGGCTACAAGAAGGAACTGGAGATCCAGGGCGTTGGTTACCGCGCCGCGCTGCAGGGCCGCAAGCTGGTCCTGAGCCTTGGGTACTCGCACCAGATCGAGATCGACCCGCCCGCGGGCATCACGTTCTCATCGACAAAGCCGACCGAAGTGATCATCGAGGGCATTGACAAGCAGGCCGTCGGCCAGATGGCCGCCAAGATTCGCGGGTTGCGCCCGCCCGAGCCGTACAAGGGCAAGGGTGTGCGCTACAAGGGCGAGTATGTCCGCCGCAAGGTTGGCAAGACGAGCAAGAAGTAACAGGGCGGCAATGCGGGGCTGGACCCGATGTGACCCAAACACCCCGAGACGGGCACGGCTACCAAGCGTCGGCCCCATCGATCCGGGAGAGAAGAGAAAATGACCAATCCGCTCAAGATCCGCAAAGACAAGTGGGGCCGCCTCGAGCGCCGCCACCTGCGCATTCGCAAGAAGGTGGAGGGCGCGCCCGAGCGCCCGCGCATCCTTGTGCGCAAGTCGCTCAAGCACCTGTACGTGATGGCCATCGACGACACCCCCGGGACGGGGAGCACGACGCTGTTGGCGTTGAGCACCCGGCAGGGCAAGGGCGACGGCAAGGGGCATTGCAACGTCACCTCGGCCGCGGAACTGGGCAAGAAGTTCGGCGCCGCGCTGCTTGAGAAGGGTCTGAAGCGTGCCTGCTTCGACCGCGGCGGTTACCGTTACCACGGCTGCATCAAGGCGCTGTGCGACGGCCTTCGCGAAGCCGGCGTCGAAGTCTGATCCGACCAACCCCTGCCCCTGAATCTTTCCGAAGGATATTCGCATGACGGTCATGGACCCGCAGCAAAACGAAGAACCCCAGATCACCGACGCGCTTCCCGCTCCTCCCAAGCGGGGCGTGCGGATCAATCCTTCGGGCCTCGACCTTCGCGAGGAGGTGATCAGCCTCAATCGCGTGGCCAAGGTCGTGAAGGGTGGTCGCCGCTTCAGCTTCGCGGCGCTTGTCGTTGTCGGCGACGGGCACGGACATGTGGGCGTCGGCTTTGGCAAGGCGCGCGAGGTGCCCGACGCCATCAGCAAGGGCGTCGAGTCGGCCAAGAAGAACCTCATCTCGGTGCCCATCGTTGGCCGCACCGTCACCCATGCCATCATCGGCGAGTTCGGCGCGGGTCGCGTGCTGATCAAGCCGGCCTCCGAAGGCACGGGTTTGATCGCGGGACCGGCGGCGCGCGCGGTGCTTGAGATGGCCGGCATTCGCGACTGCCTGACCAAGGTGCTCGGCACGGACAACGTGCTGAACGTGACCAAGGCGACGTTCGAGGGGCTTCGGTCCCTGACGACGGCGGACACGGTTGCGGGCCTGCGCGGCAAGACGGTGGAGGAACTCCTGGGACGCAAGGGCGCGGAGCGCTACCGCAAGGGCCGCGAGGAAGCGCTGTCGGCCAAGGTTGAGCTGGCCCAGTCGCGTCGCGAGGAGCGCAGCCGCCGCGGGACGTACACGGCGGGTGGGCGCGACGAGGAAGAAGAAGAGGGCGCAAGCAAGCGCACGACCTGATCGTTGCGGGCATCTGATGGCGCCCGGCCCCTTTTGACACGGATTCATCGAGGAGCATGGAGCATGGCAAAGGTACGGATCACCTGGTGCAAGAGCCAGATCGGTTGCAACGAGCGCCAGCGCGCGACGCTGCGTGCGTTGGGGCTGCGTCATCGCGGCTCGGTGGTGGTGAAGGAAACGAATCCCGCCATCGCGGGGATGATCAGCAACGTGGACTTCCTGGTGGAAGTCGAGGAGCTTGCAGAATGAAGATTCATGAACTTCCCGGCGATCCCGGTCGCCGTCAAAAGCGCAAGCGCGTGGGACGCGGCGAGGGCTCTGGCCTCGGCAAGACGGCGGGCAAGGGTCACAAGGGTCATCAGGCGCGCTCGGGCGGCACGAAGAAGCCCTCGTACTTCGAGGGTGGGCAGATGCCGCTGCCGCGCCGCATCCCCAAGTTCGGATTCACGAACATCTTCCGGGTCGACTACGAGGTCGTGAACCTTTCATCCCTCGACAAGTCGTTCGAGGCGGGCGCGGTGGTGGACGTGGAAGCATTGAAGGCCGCGCGCCTTGTCCGTTCGACGAAGCCGGTGAAGATCCTCGCCAATGGCGCGATCACCAAGCCGCTGACGATCAAGGCGAATGCCTTCTCGAAGACGGCGTCGGACAAGATTGCGGCCGCCGGGGGAACCACCGAGGTTGTTTGAGGTCAGTTGACGGCCGGCCCCCCGCCGGCCGCCGGACCCCACCCCCCATTCGCGGATTGTCATGCTCAACACCCTGAAGTCCATCTTTTCGATCCCCGATCTTCGCAAGAAGATCTATTTCACGCTTGCGATGCTGGCGGTTTACCGCATTGGCGCGCACATCCCGATCCCCTTCGTCGATGGCGAGCGGATCCGGGATTTCTTCAATCGCCTGACGGGCATGGGCGACGGCGTCTTCTCGATGGTGGACATGTTCACCGGCGGCGCCTTCACGAACATGACCATCATGGCGTTGGGGATCATGCCCTACATCTCGGCGCAGATCATCTTCCAGTTGATGATGGTGGTCGTGCTACGGCACCGTGAGCCTGGCGGCGGTCCAGTCCCTGGGGGTCGCGCTCTTCCTCGTGGGCACCGACCAGGGCAGCTTCATGTCCCCGGTGCTCGCCCACCAATACTTCCTGCTCATCATCCCGGGCTGGCTCGTGTTCATGATCATCGCGATGATCTCGGTGATCGCCGGCACGACGCTGCTGATGTGGATCGGCGAGCGCATCACGGCCGAGGGCATCGGCAACGGCA
>CAYTRP010000092.1:0-10081 GCA_964440195.1 uncultured Candidatus Sumerlaeota bacterium | reverse complement strand
GTCCGCATGACGAAGGCAGAGGTCGCCAACCTGCTGATGGAAAAAACCGGCTTGCCAAGAGCGGAGGCCTATCAGGCCGTGGAGATCTTCTTGGACAGCGTCAAGGAATCCCTGCGGCGGGGAGAAAAGGTGTCCCTGGTGGGATTCGGAACATTTCTGGTAAAGGGGAAAAATCCTCGCAACGGGCGTAACCCCCGGACAGGCGAGCAGATCTCGATTCCACAGAAGAAGGTCGTGGTCTTCAAGCCCGGGAAGTCGTTCCGCGACGTGGTCAATCTGCGCGCCAGCCGAACCACTCGAACAAGCTGACCCGTGGAATTCAACCCCAGGGCGAGGTTCCGATTGGAGTGAGCCCCATCAAGAGGCCGGGTCGTCCCCGACCCACCATCCGCCCAGAGCGCGACTTTAGCCATCGATTGAACGGGGGGCTTGTTGCCGGACTCGATGAGGCAGGCCGGGGGCCATTGGCAGGCCCCGTGGTCGCAGCGGCGGTTTTGTGGGACTTGAGCACCCCGAGACCGGCAGGGATCACCGATTCCAAGTTATTGAGTATCAAGGATCGGGAGAGACTTGCCCGGCAGATTCGAAGGCGCTGTTCTGCCTGGGGAATCGGAATCTGTCATGCCGAAGAGATTGACATGATCAATATCCTTGAGGCAACCCGGCTGGCAGCGGTCAGGGCGGTGCAGGATCTTCATGTCCGACTTGCAGAGATCAATGGGGGAGAGGGTTCCTTGAAGGGATTGGTTACGGACGCTCTTGAAGTCCCGGGGCTTGGATTGCCGACATTGGCCATCGTGAAGGGGGATCAAAAGTCCACCAGCGTGGCCTCCGCGTCTATCCTCGCCAAGACGACACGCGACGCCATCATGGACGTTTACAGTGAAGAATTCCCCGAATATGGCTGGAACTCGAATCGGGGCTATCCCACGGTGGATCACTATGCCGCTCTGTCGATCCACGGGCCTTCAACCCTGCATCGGATGACATTTCGAGGGGTTGGGTTCTTTTGCGAGCGCCCGCGCCACTCGAAGACATTCGAGTGGCTGGCCCGCAGGATCGCTTCGGCAGGAACCGGTCACGGTATCGAAGGCCAGTTGCTTCAGGAGCTACAGGCATACAGCGACCGTTTGCCCCCACGCGAGATGGCGGAGTTGGTGGCAATGATCCCGTCCGGCTCCTGATGGGGGCGTCGTTGCGATTTGCTCCCTTGACTGCCTCGACCCGGCCGGTATGAAGTGGTCTCGTCATGGACTTGAGCAGGGGCCCGGATCGACTTCCGGGGCTATTATTCGTGTGAGTTTGAGAGGACTTGTCGCATGTCTTTGCCAGAGCAGGGCAATTCCGGTCATCGCCAACCGGAAGACCCCCAACCCGCGTTCCTGATGCGGCAGCACTCCCCCTTTGGGTCCGGGGGAGCTTCCGGGATGGGGAACATGAATCGTCCCGCACAAGTTCAGGGTTATACGGATACGGGCTCGGGTCCCCCGGCGCAGGGAAATCCCTTTGAACAGTACGTCAAGCCGCTGATAAAGGGGGCTTGGCTGATCGCCTTCGTAACGCTTCTCTTTCTGGCACTGGGACTCTTCCAATACCGCCAGACAACGCCTGTCTATTATTCGACCTCGGTGGTGAGGTACGAGCCCGGGCGTGGACAAATGGTCGACTTCGGCGAGAGGTCGACCATGCTGTACCAGCGGGATGAGTTGAAGACCGCCGTGGAGATGATCCGAAGCCTCCGGACGGCCACTGCGGTTCTCGAGGCCATGTATCCAAACATTGGCACCCAGCAGACGTCCGTCGCGCTTGTGGTGGACAACTCGCCCCTGGCGAAGATACGGCAAAGGGTTGGCGATTTCTATAACTGGGGATTGAGGAAGATCATCTCTCACACCCCCCCCCAAATGGACCCACGGGAACTCTATCTTCAAAATGCGGCCTTGGGCTTGCTGGGCAATGTAACCGTCCGGAATCGCCCCGAGACAAAGCTCATCGACATCCGGGTGCGCAGCAACAACCCCGACCGGGCCAAACGCATCGCCGATGAATTCGCGACCCAGTTCATGCGGCGCACCAATCAGGAACGCCGACAGAACTTTGCCTACCGCCAAGATTACCTCACCCAGCAGATGAACGACGTCAAAGTCCAGCTTGCCGGGGCTGAAAAGAAGCTCCAGGACTTCAGCGGCCAGTCGGATCTCCGGTTACTGCAGGAAGCACGGGCCGTCGCCATCGAGACGATGAACTCCTTGAACACGGACATCGAAACCCTGCGGAACGAACTGGCCCTGCTCCAAGCCAACTCGATCGCGGCGGACGACGAGGGGTTGCGGGCCCTCTTGATCCTGAGGGACCCCTTCTACGAAAACTTCGTCAAGCGTCTCACGGAACTGCGAATTTCAAGGGCCAAACTGGCGGCGGAAAGCCTCGAGCAATTTCGCCCGGTCGAACTCATCGACCAGGAAATCAAAATCCTCGAGGAGCAACTGACGGAGACATCCGAGACCTTCCAGAGGCGCAAGCAAGACGAGGTGCGCGTTGCCAGAATCCGGCTTCAGTCGCTGGAGCAGCGACTCGAGGAGCACAAGAAGACCGTCTCGCAGATCGAGTCCCAAATGATCGACTATCGGGTCATGGAGAGAGACGTCACGTCGACCCGCCAGATCTTCGAGATCCTCGTCGACCAGACCAAGCGGATGGACATCAACAACGACATCGACCCCAGATTCGTAACGGTGGAAGATTGGGGAACCGTGGCGGTCGTTCCTTCGGAGCCCCGCTTGAGTTCAACGATGTCGCGCTTCGGGTTGTTTGGCGTGCTCTTTGGCGTGGCGCTGGTATTCGGCCTTCACTACATCGACCGCACGGTGCGCAATCCGATGGTCGTGGAGCAGACGCTCAAGCTCGCGAGCCTCGGCTTCGTCCCGTTTCTCCCCGTCTCGAAGTTGCGATATCGGATGGCGGGCAAGAAGACGCGCCGCGTGACGGAATTGCTTGAACTCAACACCCAGCAAGCCGAGGGCGAGGCGTTCCGTTACCTCCGCACATCCATCCAGTACTCAAGCCCCGAGCACCCGCCCCAGGTAATCCTCGTGTCAAGCTGCTATCCCCAGGAAGGCAAGTCGACGGTGGCATCAAACTTGGCCGTCTTCTTTGCGGAGCGCGGGGACCGCACGCTGCTGATCGACGCGGATCTCAAGCGGCCGAGCCTGCATCGGATCTTTCATTGCAGCAAGCGACCGGGGCTATCCGACGTGCTGGCGGGGGTTAGCACACCGGAAGAAGCCATCATTCAAACACCGGCGGCGGGGTTGGAACTCCTCCCGGCGGGACGCATTTCGCCCTCTCCCATCGCGCTGTTGGAGAGCAATGCGATGCGCGAGCTCATCGCCAAGCTGCGGGGGCGCTACACGACGATCATCATGGATTCAGCCCCCGTGTACGGCATGGCCGACACGATCATCCTGTCCACAAGAGCCGACGGTGTCGTCTTGGTGGTGAAGCACGGCAAGACGCTCCTCGACGTGCTGGACCGGACGACCAGCAAGCTCCGATCGGTCGGGGCCACGATACTGGGTGTTGTCTACAACAATACACAGCGCAGTGGGCGAAAGAGCGCCTATGGCGCGTACGGGTACGGCTACGGGTACGGCTACGGGTACGGTCGCACCTACACTTACGAGCCGATCATGGTCGAGGAACCGGACGAGGAAGAAGAGCGGGAGCCGGTACCGTCGAACGAAGAGAAAGCGGGGACCCGGTGAGCGAACACTCTGCCAATCCAATGAGCACGGCAGCCGACACGGCACGAGAGGAAGTTTTCCTGCCACATTCGATGTGCTCCCCTGCATGGGGAAGCAGTATCAGGCCGTTGATGGCGCTGCTGATTCTGGGGTTCCTGGTCGTGGGCCTTGCGGGATGTCGGGCCACCCGCGGTCCAAGCAGCCCGAACCCACCACCGCCTGTGGACCCCCAACGCGCGCTATGGGAAGAGAAATTCTCCCAACTGATGACTGCGGAGATGCAACTCCCAACCTGGCGCGAGTATACCATTGGGCCGGGCGACAAGATTGCGATCACGATGGTGGGCCGACCGGATATCTTTGGCTTCGCACAAGCCGTGAATCCAGAGCGGGACGGCGGGAGGGGGCCCCAGCACATCCTTGGAACTCTGACTCTCCAGATCAGCGAGAGCCCTATCATCGTCCTTCCGTACGTCGGAGAGGTCAGGGTTCACGGGAAGACGGCGGCCCAACTGCAGGAAGAACTGAAAACGCTGTATGGAAAGTTCATCCGCGATCCGCAACCAATCGTCCTGATCGAGGAATTCTACCAGAACCAGGTGGCCGTGCTTGGCAGTGTTGTGGCGCCGGGCCGCTATCCTCTCGACATTGGCGACACTCTGATCGACCTGATTTTCAAGGCCAGCGGCCCCCAGTTGGGCCGGGGAAATCCCCCCTCGCGCATCCTCAAGGTCTATCGCGAGAAGCTAAGCATCCGCGAGCGCCTGGAAATGTCGCCCGAGGAAATCATCGAGCGCCTCCGTGAAGGGGACGCCCTTCGCCCCCGCGAGGAAATCATCGTGCCACTCGATGAGTTCCTCATCGGTGGAGACATCTCCTTCAATATTCCGCTCATGCCGAACGACATCGTGTACCTTCCTCCCGCGGGCACCATCAACGTGCACGGGATCGTGCAAAATGCGCGCGTGGTGTTCCTCGGCCCGAGCCTGCGAAGCGTCGTACAGGTGCTCACCGAGGTGGGAGGCCTGCGATACTCCGCCGCCGACCGCATCGAATTGGTCCGAAGCTATCCGGACGGAACACAGAAGAGCTTCTACATGGACGCTCGCAGGATGATGCGCCGGGCGGACCCCGACTTCATGGTGCAGGAGAACGACCAGATCTTTGTCTACCGTCACGCCGGTAGATCGATCGTGGCCTTCATCGAAACGATCTTCCGCGTCGGCTTCGCAACAGGTGTCAACGCCACCTACAGTCCGGGCGTGTAGCGACAACGCCCCTGAATCGACATTGACGATGAGTTCCGATCCCGAAACTCCCCAGGCCAACTGGTACGCCGTCTACACGCGGGCTCAATCCGAGCCCGCGGTCGCGGCGGCGCTTCGCGAAGTGGATCGCATATCCGAAGTCCTCCTGCCGGTCTTCAGCCGCCTCCAGCCACATCGTGGGAGAACAGCGAGAGTGGTTGGCCTCCACGAAGTCATGTTCCCCAACTACGTTCTCTTCTCTTGCTCCCTGACGCCCGAGGTGGCCCGCGTCATTTCGCGGGTGGAAGATGTCGGCTACATTCTGGGGACGACCCCCCAATCTCCCTCGCCCATCCCGGAGGAGGAGATTGCGCTTGTGCGCCATCTGTCCGAAGCAGAGCGGGATCCACGGCTGGGGGAAGCGCCCGTCAAGGGTCGCATCGTGCGCGTCATGGCGGGGCCGCTGAGCGGGGTTGAGGGCCTTGTCTTGTGGCGCAACAACCATGAAGCACGGCTGGCGACTCGCCTCAGGCTCGCGGCGGGATGTTTTGAGATCCGCCTTCCGCTGAGTATCCTGATGCTCTCAAACGAGTGCCGCTGGTCCGACGGGACGGATGTGCGCCCAAGCCATCGAGGCGGACGTCGCGGGCGCGGAAGCCGACCCTTGGCGGCTTGAGCAAAAGGGCTTTACTCCACCAGCCCGTTCATTGAGCTACCCCAACGGCGTTCGCATTGACAGCCAACTCATGCCTGCGGAATTATACGCCGGACGGACGATTTTGTCCTTCCAGAGCCGGTTTGGCGATTCCGAGTGGCTCCCCTCGCCCACCAGCGAGAGCGTTGCAGCCCTGACTTCCGCCCAAACCGAAACCCAGTCACTAATCGTCCCGCTCGCGGGGCGAAGTGGTTGGTGAATGCGAACCGCCTTCTTGACCGAATCCCAGCCAGCCGCCCAGCCATAGATGATAAACTCCTCCCTCAAGACCCTCTCCCGTTACACCCTGCCGCAGGCAACCCGCCAGCAGCTTCGGATGATGCTGACCCTGGTGGGGCTGCATAACCGAAGGAGATTGGTGTATCAGCTCGGGCTGAATGCGGGGCTGGGACTGATGGAGGTCCTCTCCATCATTTCCGTCGCTCCGTTCCTGGCGGTGGCGGCCCATCCGGAATTCATCTGGTCGAACCAATACCTGTCCGCGGTTTATCATGGGCTTGGATTCACGGGTGAACGCCGTTTTCTTCTCTTCCTCGGCATGCTGCTCCTCGGCATGACGATCGCCACGAACGCGGCAACCATCCTGGTTCGCTGGATCAACGCGCGATTCATTCAGGACCTCACCCACGAATTGAGCGTCGCCGTGGCCCGCAACTACCTGCGCCAACCATACCCCTTTTTCTTGGGAATGCACACGTCAACCATCTATCAGCGGATTGGCGGGGATGTCGTCGCGGTTGGAAATCAGGTTTTTCGACCGAGTTTCGACGCATGCGCCAAACTCATCTCTTCCGGCCTGATTTGCATCGCCCTCTTTGTCTTGAACCCACTGGCCGCGCTCATCGTGATTGCCGTTCTGGGAGGAGGATATGTCGGGGTGTTCAACTTGATTCGTAAATGGCTGCGGACATTGGGCGAGCAGATGCGCGAGGGCGATCGCCTCAAGACCCGTCGCCTTCACGAGTCATTCCAAGGCATCAAGGTCGCCAAGGTCATGGGGCTGGAGGCATTCCACCTCCAGCGGTTTGAATACCAGTCCCGGCAACTCATCCACCTGCGCGTCAAGGAGACGCTCTTCCAGACCATTCCCGCCCACATCATGGAAATCTTCCTTTTTCTCCTTGTCGTGGCCGGCACCCTCTATGTCGTCAGCACCTTCGACAATTTCGCCGCGGCGATTCCCATACTCGCCATCTATGCCTTTGGCGCTTACCGCGTGAAGCCCGGCTTTCAGACGATCTACAGTTCCATCGCCACGATCCAGATCGGCCTCCCCCGTGTGGAGGCCGTCCACGAGGCCCTTCAAATCACTCCGCCTCGCAAGCCCTTGACGCGTCCTGCCCCCGGCTTCGAGGCCGCGCACGTCGACGGACCGGCTCCCCTCATCGAACTGCGCAACATTGGCTTCCAATATGAATCGGCGGACCGCCCCACGCTCCGGGACATCAACCTGGCCATCGCGCACAACACCACCGTCGGCATCCGCGGCGCCACGGGATCGGGCAAAACCACGCTGGTTGACCTGATCCTGGGCCTGCTGACTCCCACGGGCGGCGCGATCCTCGTCGATGGCAAACCGCTCGACACGGAATCCTCCGTGCGCGCATGGCAAGACCGCGTCGGCTATGTCCCCCAGGACATCTACCTTTCCGCCGGCACCGTGGCCGAAAACATCGCCTATGGCGTCGCGGCGGACGCCATCGACATGGACGCCGTCCGCCGCGCCGCCCGCATGGCCCAAATCGCCGATTTCGTGGAGGAGCAACTCCCCAAGGGCTACGACACCACCGTCGGCGAACGCGGCGTGCGCTTCTCCGGCGGGCAACGCCAACGCGTCGGCATCGCCCGCGCCCTGTACCACAATCCCGACGTGCTCGTCTTCGACGAGGCCACCAGCGCCCTCGACAACGAGACCGAAGCCGCCCTGATGCAAGCCGTCAACGCCCTCGCCCACCAGCTCACCATCATCATGGTGGCGCATCGGCTGAGCACGCTGGAAGGATGCGACGAGGTGGTGCGGCTGGAGGAGGGGCGGGTGGTTGAGCGAGAGACCTTAACGAAGGCATATGGCCAAACAAGATGATTCGTCAAATAATTCCGCAGACGAGAGGTTACATTGGGCGAGCTCGGCGACACGTCAGGGCAACCTGTTGCAGCCTTGGCCTTCTGTCACCAGTATTCAGGTTTCTGCTCACGGAAACCAATTTGAGAGACTGGCTCATTTGTATGGAAATGAAGTACGGCGGACGCATTGTAAATGTTCCCCGAAATAAGGTCAGTCCAAACGATCCGAGAACGCCAGAGCAGTTGGCAACAGGCGGCATGGTTGGCGGCGACAGAATGTTTCACCATGGATATGCATCAGTTTATGCAAGGCACTTGCTCCCATACGTCCAAAGCAGAAAGAAAATCACCTTGGTCGAATTCGGAATTCTCAAAGGGACAGGGCTCGCGATCTGGTCCGATTTGTTTCCTGGCGCAAGAATCATTGGATTTGATATAGATCTCGGCCATATCCAGGCGAATATGGAACATCTAAAGAAGCGAGGAGCCTTTAGAAATAGCGTGCCGGAACTGCATGAATATGACCAATTCGTTGAGAACCAAGAACTGCTCGCCAAAATATTGAGAGGGGGGCAAGTCGATGTATGTATTGATGATGGCTTTCATTCCAATAAAACTATTCTGACCACGCTGAAAAGTATTATGCCTTCCCTCTCCGATGGGTTTGTATACTTTATAGAGGATAATGATCAGGTTGCCAAGGAATTGATCGAGGTGTACAGCCATCTGAGTGTTCGCCCAGAAGGAGAATTGACAGTTATTGTGCCCCAAGGACGACCATGAGCGGGCAGAAAGCCAAAATCTCTATGTCCACAAATAACTGTGGTCTGAAAGGAGTGGCGTTTTTAGCATGAAGATGGTTGAGGCAATAAAAAAAAAGGTACAGACCGTCCACAATGTGGGGTTGCGCAAGGCAGTTTCACATAAGGTTGGACAACTGCGGTCATGTATCATTTCGCAATACCCGCCTCTTGACGATATGCTTTTTCTTTGGAAGGAAAAGCGGCACGGTTATCCTCATGAAATCGAGATGGCAAGCAGGCTTCTCGGCTATGTCCCAAATATAAATGCCCCCAGATCTTTCAATGAAAAATTGATCTGGCAAAAGCTTCATGATCGCAATCCGATTTTTCCAGTAATCGCGGACAAAGTTCGAGTTCGAAACTATGTGCGCGAAAAACTTGGGGACAAGAAGGCCGACGATATCTTGATCCCCTTGCTTCATGTCACACGAAACCCTGCATCGATCCCTTTTGACAAATTGTCAGGGCAGGGATATGTCATAAAGGCTAATCACGGCTCTGGAACCAATTTGATATTTAAACCTGACGAGTCGCCTGATCGCGAATTAGTTGCCCAGGTCTGTGAAAAATGGCTGAAACAATCTTATGGGCTCAGGTTCCATGAATGGCACTATCAGAAAATCCCCAGACATATTCTGATCGAACCTCTCCTGCTTGATAATTACGGGAATCTGCCGAAGGATTACAAGTTGTTTTTTTTTCATGGTTCCTTCAGATTGCTTCAAATCGATTTTGATCGGCAAGAAAATCATACACGCTCTTTGTTTGACGAAAATTTACGGCGTCTCCCCGTCGAATACAACTACCCTAAATCAAACCAAGACGTCGAGCTTGATCCAATCTCAGAAATGATCGCATTGGGAAGCGTACTATCCAAAGGGCTAAACTTTGTTCGAGTTGATTTTTACTGGCATCGCGGGAGAGTTTTTTTCGGAGAACTTACGGTATTCCCGGAAGCGGGCTATGGACCGTTCATGCCACGCGAATTTGATTTCAAACTTGGTGCCTATTTAAACATCGATACACTAAGAGGCGCTGCTAAAAGATGAGAAGGCTAGCAATCCGAATCAATTGAATTCTGTTTAATGTCCCAAAAACTTATGGTGATTTCAAAAGAGAATCCGGAATTTGACTCAAGGAAATTTTGTGTTTGTATTTGTTCTCACAAGCGACTCTTTGAGCGACCCAGCCCAGTGGCATGCTGCCATGGCCACTCAGGCCGTCAGACGATGGCATAGCGATGCGAACGTGTTACTGTTCATCGACAAGACTACCGAGACCGCTCTCTCGCCGCAAGTGCGGCGGATGATCGATCAGGCCAGCGTTTCCATTCGCATCGTCGAGTCGGAGTTCGCCACCCCAACCGCCCGAAGCCGGGACATCAAGACTCGGCTGGGCACGATGATTGAGACGCCGTTCGTGTACATGGACGTGGATGCGATTCTGGTAAGACCTTGGGATTTAATCCTTGAGCATGGCAAATCCATTGCCATTGCCGAGGATCGAAAC
>CAYTRP010000091.1:6680-10083 GCA_964440195.1 uncultured Candidatus Sumerlaeota bacterium | reverse complement strand
ATTGACTCCACCCCGCCCCCCCGACTAGGACACCGCCCACCTTAGCCCCCGAAGGGAATCCTTCTCCATGACAGCCACCCTGGCCACCGGTCGCATCGCCAATTTCAACGCCGGACCGTCGGCACTCCCCCTCGAAGTTCTTGAGGAAGCCCGCGAGGACATGATCAACTTTGCCGGTTCCGGCATCGGCATCATGGAGCATAGCCATCGCGGCAAGGAATTCGTCGCCGTGCTCCACAAGACAGAGGCCGACTGCCGCGAGATCATGGGCCTTTCCGATGACTTCGCCGTCCTGTTCCTGAGCGGCGGTGCCTCCTCGCAATTCTTCAGCATCCCCATGAGCTTTCTTCAGGGGGGCACCGCCAACTACATCGACACCGGCGTCTGGTCGTCCAAGGCCATCAAGGAAGCGAAGGCTTTCGGCTCGGTCCACGTCAGCGCGTCCAGCAAGGATGCCAATTACGCCTACATCCCCACGGAATTCTCGCACGCTCCCGGCGCGAAGTACACGCACTATACGTCCAACAACACGATTTACGGGTCGCAGTTCCATGCGATTCCCCAGGCCGATGCGCCGTTGATCTGCGACGCCAGTTCGGACATCATGTGCCGCCCGGCGGAATTCACCCGTCACGCCATGATCTACGCGGGCGCCCAGAAGAACCTTGGCCCCGCCGGTTGCACGCTCGTCGTCATCCGCAAGGATTTCATGGAAACCGGCGCCAGCGACATCCCCGGCATGTTGCAATACCGCCAACACGCCGCCAACGAGAGCTGCCTCAACACGCCGCCGACGTTCGTGATCTACCTGATGGGCCGTGTCTTCAACTGGATCAAGAAGCAGGGCGGATTGGCGGAAGTCGGGCGGGTGAACGAGGAGAAGGCAAAGGTGCTTTACGGCCTGCTGGACTCCAGCGATTTCTGGCGGCCCCACGTCCAGCCTGGCAGCCGTTCGATCATGAATGTGACGTTCCGGCTCCCGAGCGAGGAGTTGGAAGCAAAGTTGGTCAAGGAAGCCACCGCGGCGGGTTACGCCGGCCTGAAGGGCCATCGCTCCGTCGGCGGCCTGCGCGCGAGCACCTACAACGCGGTGACGCTGGAGCAGGTATCGGCCTTGGTGGAGTTTTTGAGGGAGTTCGAGAAGCGGAATGGGTGAGGGGGCGTCGCGGATTGGCGCTTTTACCAATCCTCGCTGAGAAGCACCCGAAGCAGGTTGATTAATTGGATGACGTTGGGTTGGGACAACGCTCCGGTTATGAAGTTGTGTTTCGCCGGGATTGATACTTCAGCGGCATGAGGAGGAAGCCACGGGTATTCGAGGTTGGGGCCATCGCCCGCCAAGGCAGGCGCCAATTGCTCAAGTGCCTGAGCCGTTGGCACCAAGCTGTTTATCATGGCTTGGCTTTGGCCTGAGGACTTGCTTAAGCCGAGTCTCTCAAGCTTGACGTGAAAAGGGTCCGACACCCGGCTCTTCTTTGCCATAAGCTGAAGAAACCGGGCCCCGCCCTTGTGAACTTTCTTGGGTGGGGAGTGTAGTTTGGGCCTCGCCTCCATCCCCTTGGCCAGCTTTTCGAGGCACATCTGCAAGTAGTGTAGCAGGTGACAGGCCGCCACGGGTGACCGTTGCCGTTGTAGCAACTCAACAATCTCAAAATCGGCCCTGGCTTGTTTCAGGAAGGCGGCCTGCCAATCCATGGGCATGGTTAGTGCCCGTTCCGGCTAAATACCAGCACGCCACTACTCCAGTCCCCCCATTCCGGCGGAACGAGCTTTTCCTTTTCCTCCGACGGCGGCACCAACGCGATTCCGGAAATGAACGGGATGCCTTCCACGGGTCTGAAATAGAAAGGATGGATGGTATCGTCGTCATCGTGTTTGAGGGCGTGCTCATCAATTTCCAAGAGCCTGATTTCCTCGTCGTGGGGAAACCAGTAGATTCTCAGAATGCTCGGCTCTGACTCGGCGTTCTCTTTCGCGAGTTGCCGCGCGGTTGCCTCAAGTTCCTCGGGCGCCTCCAGTTTGGGTTCTTGCATGGTCGCTTCTCCCGACAGATTCAAATCACGCCGCCAACCGCAACTCCAACGAAGCGCAAGGTCCGTCTCGCGGCAATCCGAAAGCGCGGGGGACTGGCGCGCGCCCGCCCTCAAGACACAGCCCGGCGCTCCAGATGGGCCGCCTTCCTTCGGGAGATCACGCCATGATGCGCGAGGAAATCGCGCACGCGCGGGTCGAGCAGGATCGGACGGAAGAGTTGTGACAGCGTGACGGCCGGTGTCCCCGCGTTCCCCTCGATCAGGCACACGCCCTCCGGCGTGATCGCCACATCCCATCCAATTACCTGCAAGTCTGGAAAGCGCTCGGAGACCTCCAGAAGCAGCGCCTTCGCCTGCTCCCATTTCGGAATCACGACGTCCTCGATCACGGCCCCCGTTTCCGGATGATGGGAGTGGGTTTCGGACTGCGTCATTGCCAGATTCCACCGCGCCGCCGAGATCCGGCCCGACTCCAGGTCCACCAGCGAGCACAAGCCACCCTGGCTGAAATTGTCCACGGGTGCGGACTTCGACGTCCCGAAGCGGTGGATGGGATCGAGCAGGAAGAACCGCCTCGTCTTCACATCCCGTATCGCGGTCATTCGAATCGTGTTCAGCGTCCCCGGAAAGATGGCCGCCCCGTAAGGATGCGCCGGGACGAGTCCCTCGATGACATATGCCGTGCCGAACCGCAGGTTTTGGCCTTCGCTCATCGCAAAAATCCCACGCCCCGCATTGCCTTCCATGGGTTTCAGCAGCAGCTTCTTGTGAACGGCGAGGGCATCGTTCAGCGACTTGAACTCCGAGTAGGAGGTAAAACCGTGGGGCGATACCAACCCGATGAGCGGAGCCAGCAATCCACCCAACCCCTTTCTCTGAAGGGCCAGGTGATAGAACAGCTTGTTGTTGAACAGCACCTTGGGGACGTGCCCGTTCACGTTGCTCAAGTGATGGCAGAGTTCCCAGTCCGACAAGAACCAATCGAGTGGATACTGATCAAGCGGGTAGATGCGCGCCTTCTGCGAGAGAAACCCCCTGCGCAGCAGGTCCGGCCGAAAGGCCGGATGGCGGCTCTTGCGATCCCTCAACTCCATGCGCCCGAACTCATAGGCATTCCGCAGCCTGGCCTTGAATTTAAGTAGGGAGCGGAGAATCAAGGGGGCCATTCCTTGTCGAGTGGGGGGATCGGAGGCCTGCGGACCCGCTTTCGGATGGCCCGGGACGACGGACCGGCAGCTTCCTCCCCATCAACGGATTTCCGCCCGCCGTGGGCAATCCCATTGGCCAAAAATCCGGTGAAAACACCCACGCAAGGAAACCCGCCAGCCGGTGGTTGCCGTCGTCCAAGGTTGTCCGGCAGGTGCTCGGTC
>CAYTRP010000091.1:0-6670 GCA_964440195.1 uncultured Candidatus Sumerlaeota bacterium | reverse complement strand
GTGTGGAATGCCGCGCCCGCGCACTCCACATCCTCTACACCTTGAGGAAGATCTTGGAGCGGTAAAACGGCCACGTCAGCAGCACCCACAGTGTGACGAAGCTGAGTGCCCACATCAGCGAGGCGAACTGCGCCGACTCGAAGTTCGCCGTGTAGAACGTCTGGTACAGCCAAGTCTTGAGGTCGATGGTCTTCCCGTCGATGGTCCAGCGGAGGTGGCGCGACATGGCGATGGCCATCATGGTCGAGGCCCAGAAGACGAGGATGGCGTTGGTGCCCAGCACGAGGAAGGGCCAGCCCCACCAGCGCCAGTGCAGGATGTCGAGCAGCCAATAGCAGAAGGCCAGCACCACCATGGCCCATC
Source organism: uncultured Candidatus Sumerlaeota bacterium (assembly GCA_964440195.1). Taxonomy (GTDB): domain Bacteria; phylum Sumerlaeota; class Sumerlaeia; order SLMS01; family JAHLLQ01; genus CAYTRP01. The sequence goes on along the minus strand of CAYTRP010000091.1, from coordinate 6,307 downwards.
CGCCGGCAAAAACGACGTAGCTGCTGCTCCAAATCTTCTTGTTGATCGGGAAGAAGGAGTCCATGCACAGGCCGGCAAGGATGAGCACCCCGCCGGCACAGGCCATGGCGATGGCCTTGTCTCGCGGGGCGTGCGAGGTCTTGAGCCACGTGCCAGTGAGCGAGCCGAGCAGCACCGTCGCGATGGCGGGCAATGTGCTTAGCAGGCCCTCGGGATCGGGGCGCAGGCGATAAAGGTTCTTGCCGAAGATGATCGAGTCGATGAAGTCGTGCAGGCGGCCGGGAAAGGGGACACCGTCGGGGGCGTCGGGTGTCGTCATCTCGTGCCACGCGGGGGCGTCGAGGTAGCGCACGATGAGCCAGTAGAGGTTGAGGAGGAGGAGCGTCCAGACCAGGCGCCCCTTCCACGTGGTGGCGAGCATGATGAGCGTCGCGGCGAAGTAGCACCAGGCGATGCGCTGCAGGACGCCGGGGATGCGCTGGCCGCCGAATTGCTCGAGCGTGGCGATGAAGAGGACGACGCCGGCGGCGAGGAGGCTCCAGCCGGCGATTTTCTTGGCCTTCTTTCGGGTGCTCCGCCCGAGGGAGAGGATGGGTTCGTGGGAATAAACGAGGCTGATGCCGATGATGATCATCGTGTACGATGCCATGTTCCACCACTTCGAGCCGGAGAAGGCGCCGAGGAAGAAGCCCAGCAGCACGAGGATCAGGCTGCGGCGGAACGCGTGGGCGATCAGGCGTATCTTGTCCGAGCCCGACTCCCTGCGCCGGTCGAAGGAAAACGTCATCGCGACGCCCACAATGAACAGGAAGAAGGGGAAGACGAAGTCCGTGGGCGTCCATCCATCCCACGGCGCGTGGCCCAGTGGAGGGTACATTCTGCCCCAACTGCCGGGATTGTTGACGAGCACCATCGCGGCGATGGTGATGCCGCGAAAGGCATCGAGGGAGACCAGGCGTTGCTTCTGGTCGGCCAACAGGGACTCGCCCATGGGGCGCACCTCCCGTCAGGATGGCAACAAGACCCGCACATGAAATGTCCCGATTGCCATGAGGGTCAACGGGCGAAACTTGCCGTCCGATCGCCCGACTTTGCCACGGCGGGCAAACAACCGCCTTGTCCCGCCCATCCGCCCGTGCCAGCTTTTGGTAAAGAACCGACACTTCACGCGGATGGGACGCCCATGACACTGGCGCTGATCGACTGGCTGATTATCGCGGCCTACATGGTGTTGTCGTTGGTGGTCGGGCTGGCGATGAGCAAGCGCTCGGGGAAGAGCGCCGAGGAATACTTCATCGCCGGGCGCGCCATGCCGTGGTGGATGGCGGGCACGTCGATGGTGGCGACGACGTTCGCCGCCGACACGCCGCTGGCGGTGACGGGGTTGACGATCGAGAAGGGGCTGTCGGGAAACTGGTTTTGGTGGGCGATGGCCATTGGCGGCATGATCACCGTCTTCGTGTACGCGCGGTTGTGGCGGCGCACGGGCGTCGTGACGGACGTGGAATTGACGGAGTTGCGCTATGGCGGCAAGCCCGCCGCGTTCCTGCGCGGCTTTCGCTCCCTGTATGTCGCGCTGCTCATCAACGCGATCATCATCGGCTGGGTGACGGGGGCGATGAGCACCGTCCTGAACCAGACCGTCTTTTACGGCCTGGAGCCGGACACCTGGTTCGACCGCAACCGCGAATGGTTCCTGATCGTCGTCCTGCTGGCGGTCACCGGCTTTTACAGCGTCCTGGGCGGCATGTGGGGCGTCACGCTCACGGACCTCGTGCAGTTCACCCTTGCGATGATCGGCTGCATCGTCCTCGCCGTCGTCGCGGTGAACCACGTCGGCGGCATGGAAATGCTGAAGATGCGCATCGCCGAGGCGGATCCGTCGGGGAACACGCTCCGGTTCATCCCGAACTTCTGGGGTGAAGGGGCGCCGATGCCGCTGGACGTGTTCTTCATCCTGCTCTTCGTGCTGTGGTGGGCCAGTTGGTATCCGGGCGCGGAACCCGGCGGTGGGGGCTACGTGGTGCAGCGCATGGCGTCGTGCCGCAGCGAGAAGGATTCGCTGCTGGCCGCGTTGTGGTTCCAGGTCGCGCATTACTGCGTGCGCCCGTGGCCGTGGCTGATCGTGGCCTTGGTCGCCTTTGTCAGCTACGCGGGATTGCGCGAGCCCGGGGTGAACGCCGGGGCCGGGTTCCCCATGGTGATGCGCGAGACCGCCTTCGACGGCCTCAAGGGCCTGCTGCTCGTCACGTTCTTCGCCGCGTACATGTCCACCCTCAGCACCCAGATCAACTGGGGCGCCTCGTACCTCGTGAACGACTTCTACAAACGGTTCATGGCACCCGGCATGAAGGACCGCGATTTGGCCAAGGCGTCGCGCGTGGCGACGCTCGTCGTGCTCGTCGTGGGCGGGTTCGCGGCCTATGCGATGCGGGACATGTCCGTCGAGGCCGCATGGAAATTTCTGGCGGCATTGGGCGCGGGCACCGGCCTGGTGTACATGCTGCGCTGGTTTTGGTGGCGCATCAACGCGTGGTCCGAGATCAGCGCCATGGCAGGGTCCTTGTTCTACTTTACTGTGCTTCAGTTTGTTTACGGTACCGAGGGAAGCGAGGCGAATCGCGAAAGTATGCTGGCAGCTGTGGCGGGGCTGACGATCGGCACGTGGTTGATCGTCACCTTCCTGACGCAGCCTGAAAGCCAGGAGCGGCTCGTGTTCTTCTACCGTCTCGCCCGTCCTTCGGGGCCGGGATGGGGGCCCATCGCGAAGCTCGCGCCGGAGGTACGCTCGCCGGATCATCTGGGCCGCTCGCTTTTCTGTGCCGCGCTGGGCGTCGGCATTGTGTTCAGCGTCCTCCCCGGCGTGGGGGCCATCATCTTTGGCGATTATTCCCGTGCGGGAATTGCCTTTGTCGTGGCGGCGGTTTGCAGCGGCGTCCTGTGGACCCAGATTGCAGCCATGACGCGCGACGAGGCACCCGGCACCGATGGGTGAGGACGGTGCCAAGTGCCGGGGGTGCGTGCCGATTTCGTTGCAGCCCCAGCGTCAGGGTTGCTGGGTGCTTTCAAAGTAGCGCTGCAGGAGCGCCGCGTCCTCCGCGCTGATTTGCAGGTTGGGGTTCTGCCGCAGGATGCCCGCGATGAGGTTCGCCGACTCGGTTTCGCCGGCCCTCATGCCATCCAGTTCCGGGAGTCGCGGAGAAGTCCAGCGGGGCTGCAGGAAGATGTAGACCTCGGATTCGCGGATGATGCGCGCCTCGGAGGAGAAGAGGTACTTGAGGCCGGGAATCTCCTTGAGACCGGGGAAGCCCTTGCGCTGAATGGTCTGCACGCCGCGACGGATGCCGCCGATCTTCTGGAGCTGGTCCTGCTCAAGGGTCAGTTCCGCGTTGAACTCCTGCTGCGAGAAGATGGGCAGCCCTGTCTTGTCGATGGCAACCGGGCTGCGCATGGCGATGGTGACTTCCAACCGCGCGGCATCCATCGCAATGGTGGGCACCATGGCCAGCGCGAGGCCCTCGCCCGGCACCTCGCCGGCTGGCGGGATGGAGGTGAGCACCGATTTCCCGATCGCCGGGTCGTAAACATACTTGTAGGTCGGCACGCCGATGCCCGACACGACGGTGGCCAGGGTCTGGTTGGTGACGGCGAGTGTGGTGCGGGCGCGGATGGTGGCCTTGCCCTTGTCCACGAGATAGTTCAAAAAGCGCGCGGCGGCGGTGGCATCGACGGAGAGAATCCCGGAGAGACCGCGCCCGCTGGTGTTGAACGCATCCCCAGCCGATTCCAGCCGGGAAGAGAAGGAGGCCGCGGCGGCACTGCCCGACAAGGCGGTCTTCCACGCGTCCCAGTCGAGGCCCAGCACCGTCTGGTCGAGTTCGGTCAGCTCGATGATCAGGACTTCCACTTCGAGTTGGGGGGCCGGCACGTCGTAGAATTGAATTTGGCCAAATACGCGGCGAAAATCACTGGGCGAGTCCTGCACGTAGATCGTATTGGTGATTGGATCGCCGATGATCCGGCCATCGGGCGACAGCGTGGAGTCGCGGAGGAAGTGGGCGACCTCGGACGCACTGCGGAACTTGGTGCGATAGCTGAACTTGATGTCGCCGCCGCTGGAGGTGAAGTCTTCCACGTCGTAGGCGGCGACGATGGCGTCGATGAAGGGGATCTGGAAGTCGGGGACGTTCACCTGGATCCACGAGCGGGTGGGGCCGTCGGTTTGGGGATTCCAGGCCGTCTCCACGTTTCCCTTCTCGAGCGCCGCGATAGAGCGCAGGTAGGGGCGCAACTCGAACGGGTTGGCGTGTTCGAGGCGATAGACCTTGGTGACGTAGCGATTGATCTCGGACTTGTCGCCCGAGCGAAGGATCTTGAACGAGTCCACGTCGGAAGAGACCGCGCGATCGAGGTTGACGATCTCGTCCTGGTTGTTGTCGGCCACCTCCGGCTGCTGTTGGGCGAGTACCGGCAATGACGCGAGGAGAGGCATCAAGGAAGCCAGGGCGGGGATGCGCATGGTTCTTTCTCCTGAATGGGGGGCTGTCCCGAAAAGAGTGAGGGCTTTTGGCGCAACCCCGCCACCGGGGCAAGGAGGTTCTATAGGCAAAAGGATAAAGATATCTAATTAAGCTTGGTGAGCAGGTGCCGAAACGCCCGCGAGCGCAACCCTCGGGACGGCTGGAAGCACTCAACCGCGCATGAGGCGGCGGACCGGATCAGGGGACCCGGCCCGCCGCCACAGCCACCTGTCAGACCGTCGCCGCGGGAATGGCCGCCTCGCTCGTGCGGCGCGCGTTCAGCGCCGACTCCTGCACGTGCAGGCTGTTCAACGCGTTGATGTACGCCTTCACGCTGGCCAGGATGATGTCCGTGCTGACCGCGCGTCCCTTGACCCTTCGGCCTCCCGAGCGTTCGATCAGCACCGACACGCGGCCAAGCGCATCCGTGCCTTCGGTCACCGCATCCAGCGTGAAGCCCACCAGGCGCACGTCCTCGTCGGTCAACTGGTCGATGGCCTTGAACGTGGCGTCCACCGGGCCGTCGGCCACGGCACAGGCCACGCGCTTTTCGCCCTTGTGGGACAGCACGACGGTCGCCGTGGGAATCACCCCGATCCCCGTCATGACGCTGTAGGTCACCAACTCCCACGTCGCCGCGCCCTTGAAGAGCACCTCGTCGACCAGCGCGATCAGGTCGTCCTCGTACACTTCCTTCTTCTTGTCGCAGACTTCCTTGAAGCGGGTGAACGCCGAGTCCAGTTCCACATCGGTCAACTCATAGCCCAGGGCATTCACGCGCGTCTTGAACGCATGGCGGCCCGAGTGCTTGCCCATCACGAGGCCCTCGCCCGTCCAGCCCACGCTCTCGGGTGTCATGATCTCGTAGGTCTGCGGATACTTCAGCACGCCGTCCTGGTGAATGCCCGCCTCATGGGCAAAGGCGTTTGCGCCGACGATGGCCTTGTTCGCCTGCACGCGCTGGCCGGTCATCTCGCTGACAAGGCGGGACGCGCGGTAAATCTCCTGCGTGTTCACCCGCGTATCGATGCCGAAGAAGTCCGCCCGCGTCTTGAAGTTCATCACGATCTCCTCGAGCGAGGCGTTGCCCGCCCGCTCCCCGATCCCGTTGATCGTGCACTCGATCTGGCGGGCACCCTCCCTCACGGCGGCGAGCGAATTCGCCACCGCCAATCCCAGGTCGTTGTGGCAATGCACCGAGATGATCGCCCTGTCGATGTTGCGGCAGTTCTGCTTCAAGTGGCGGATCTGGCCGGCATACTGATCGGGCTGGCAATATCCGACGGTGTCCGGGACATTGATCGTTGTGGCGCCAGCCTCGATGGCGGCGGTCGCGACCTCCAACATGAATCCCCAATCCGTGCGGCCGGCGTCCTCCAGCGAGAACTCGACGTCCTTCGTGTAACTGGCTGCCTGGCGCACGCGCTCGACGATGGTCTCCAGCACCTTGTCCGCGCTCATGCGCAGCTTGAACTCCATGTGGATGGCCGAGGTGGCGAGGAAAGTGTGGATGCGAGGACGGGTGGCGGCCTTCACCGCCTCCCAGCACCGGTCGATGTCCTGTTCCCGCGCGCGCGCCAGACCCGCGATGACGGGCGCGTCGGGTGCCGTGCCGATCTGCTCGGCGATGGCGCGCACGGACTCGAAGTCGCCGATCGAGCTGATGGGAAAACCCGACTCGATGACGTCGACGCCGAGGCGGGCGAGTTGCCGCGCCACTTCGACCTTTTCCCTCAGGTTCATGCTGCAACCCGGCGATTGTTCGCCATCGCGCAGTGTCGTGTCGA
>CAYTRP010000090.1:3080-10083 GCA_964440195.1 uncultured Candidatus Sumerlaeota bacterium | reverse complement strand
CCGCACCGATCTTCAGGATGTCATCCGCACCGACAGCCCCAGGCGCCTCAAGCGACTCTACGGCGAGGGCAACGTGGCCGCACGCCTCGCGGACCTCCATCGGCGCGGCCTCACCGCTGACGTCCGCCGCGTCGCCCTCAACTTCGGGCAACCCCAGTTGATCCGAGTCCCCGAGCGCCCCTATCAAAGTCAGGAACTCGCTGTCTTCAAGAGTGGCCGCATCGTCCTGAGAACGTCCCAGTCGGTCGCCAAGGGGCGTGGCGGCGAAGTCACCCGCGACCGCTGGGTCGCTGCCTTCGTCTGGGAACCCTCGCTCCGGGAATGGCGCCTGGAGGAACTGCGCCCCGAGCACCAATGGGACGATTCCTGGCGCATCGCCCCCCAAATCCTGGCACCGGTCGAGTACCTGAAGCGCAAGGCCGGCGAAAGGAAGGCCGGGGACAAGGCGCTCGAGCCCTGATGAGTACGCGCCCTGCCGCCCGCCGGGTGGAGCGATGTTGTCGACACCGGACTGCGTCCAACATCCCAACTCGATGGATCCCAACTCGATGATCACACCGCGATGACCATTCCTGCCTGGTACACCTGCGCGTCATGCGGGGAGTTGATCGACACCACGGTTGACCCGTCGGCCGGCCGATCCCAGTCCTACGTCGAGGATTGTCAGGTATGTTGTCATCCCAACGTCCTGAAAGTGAGCCTCGTGACGGAAGACGGCGAACTCGCCGCGATCATCGAGGCGGAACCAGAAAGCTAGCCATTCATGTCGAAACCTGATTCCTTGTTGATGGAAACCGCCGAAGCCCTGGCCGCCAGTGATTCCATCAAGGGGCGGCGCGCGCTCGTCGGACCCGATGGGTTTCTGGACGAAATCGTGCGCGTTGTGGACCAGCGCACGGATTTTCATACCTACACCCCCGTTCGCACGATTGCGGATTACGCCAAGCGCCTCGCCGGCGCGGCCGGTCGATCCACCAACGTCGAGCTGGTCATCCAGCAGGTCAAGCTCGGCGGAAACGGCCCCCTGATGGCCGACGCGCTGGGAGAACTCGGGCTGCGCGTCGATTACGTCGGCGCGGTCGGCTATCCAACCTTTCACCCCGTTTTCGAGCCCCTCCGGCGCCATGGCACCGTCTATCCCGTGGCGGACCCGGCCGTGACCATCGCCGCCGAGTTCGAGGACGGCAAGATCATGCACGGCAAGTTGCAGTCGCTCAATGACGTGAAGTGGAGCCTCCTGGTCGAACGCATTGGCGGCACGGGGGTCATCGACGAATTGCTCCACGGCGCCAGCCTGCTGGCCATGCTGAACTGGACAATGGTACCGCACTTGACGGAAGTCTGGGAAAAGCTCTCGCAGCGCCTCAAGGGCGTCAGAGGCGCCGGCCCTTCGGTGTGCTTCTTCGACCTGTGCGATCCGGAAAAACGAGCCATCGAGGATCGCCGGGAGGCCATGGAGGTCATCGCCTCCTTTGGGGCACCGGGGCGCTTGTCCGTTCTTGGGCTGAATGAGAAGGAGAGCTTCGAAATCTGCAAGGCCATGAACGTTGAGTTCGGCGGTGAAGATCACGCAGGCATCCTCGCGCGCGCGCGGCGCCTTGCCGAGGCCACCGGCATCGGCGAAATCGTCATCCACCACACGCGCAGCGCGGCGGCCTTCGGTCCGGACGGCGGGGGCGCCATCGACGGTCCCTTCTGCGCCAAGCCAAAACTCACCACCGGCGCGGGGGATCACTTCAACGGGGGTTACGCCTGCGCGCGCCTTGCGGGCCTCAAGCCCATTCAGGCGCTGGCCGTCGGCAAGGCGGTCTCCGGGTTTTACGTGCGCGAAGGCCGTGGCCCAACGATGGTCCAAACCGTCGAGTTCCTGAAGCGGTGGGCGCAGGGAACCCTCGACCCCTGGGCAGGACCAAGGACCTGAGGCACATCAGCTCCCGGCCGAGCAATGCGAACCGCCCCCGGGGAATGATCCGGGGGCGGTTCGTTTGCGTGTTTCGGGTGAAGTCCTTGCTACCGGAGCCCGTCCGGCAGACCCGAGACTTCTTCTATCCCCTCGGCGCCGATCTTGATCAGCGATCCCTTGAACTCGAACTCGACCACTTCTCCCAGCTTCAGGATCTCGCGGATTTCCTCATGCTTGTCGTGCAACGCGAACCAGGCATCGCTCAGGTACTTGACCTCAACCTTGGCCAACTTGTCGAGATCATCGGCCACCTGCATCCACTTATCTCCCGTGAATTCGAAGCGGCGATCACCGATCCGGCGCGACGCGGTCCGGCCACTCGCCATGGGTGCTTCCGCTTTCTTCAATTCCGAGATCCCACGGGCAAGGGCAACGGCTCCGGCACCGGACTGCGCTTCGACGGCATCCTTGGCGACTCCCTCCTGGCGCACACGGTAGACATCGCCCCTTGAAGACGTACCAGTCGCGGGATCATAGCCAAAGGCACCTGCAGTGGCGGGCGCTGGTGCCTCGGCGGCAAAGAACGACATGCTGCCCGCATCCGCGTCCGGCATGCGGCGCGCCGCGACCGGAGTCCCGGGCCTTTCATCCTCACGCACGAGGAAGCTGGTGTACGGCGTGACCAGACGGTGCTTCTCGGCGAGGGCCACCACCTCATCCTTCAATTCCTTCGTCTCGCCATTGCGGCGGATTTCATCCAGCAGGAATCCCACCTTGCGGCTCGCCCACAGGCCCTCGATCGAGGCGTTGGCGTTTTCGGTGCGCGCGGGGAACTCGAGGTCATAGGTCTTCGTCCAGGGCTTGCCCGCCAATTCACCTGTCAGGGTCACCTTGGCCTTGCCACTCGTCGTGTTCAAGCCGAGCAGGCGAATGTCGCGTCCCGCAAACAGGTCCGGCAGCGGGCGCGGGAACATATCCCGCACGGTCACGCCATCGACCTTCACGTCGACGCCTGTCAGCATCGGGCGCGCGATGGTGTCGTACAGGGTCGAGACGACCATCTCGAGATTCTCTTCCGGCGCCACATACGTGGAGAGGGCCCGTGTCTTGTCCGAGATGGAGTCGAGCAGCCGGGTGTTGACATCGTAGCCCACGCCGAACGTGAAGACACGCAGCGATTCGCTGTTGGACTTGGCGAGGTTGGCCAGGATGTTCTCGGGGTTGGTCTCGCCCACCGTGGGCAAACCGTCCGTGATGAACAGGATCTGGGTCAACTGGTCGGGCTGGCGCTGGGCTAGCGCACGGGCCAAGGCTTCATCGATGGCAGTCCCGCCGCGCGCGGCGATCGCATCAATGTACCTGCGTGCATCCTCCAGGTTCGACCCCCGGGCGGGCATCGGCTTCTCGAACAACGGATCGACCGTGGTGCTGAACGTCAGGATGTTGAAGGAATCCTGCTCGGGCAGTGCGGCAAGCACCTGGCGCGCGGCTTCACGGGCCTGCCCGATCTTCGCCCCCGTCATCGAGCCGCTCACGTCCATCACCATCAGCAAAGTCTTCGCCGGCGCCTTGGCCGCTTCCGCTTCCGACGGCGCCGCGATGACCATCATGAAAGTCCCATCGCGAGCCTCGATGGGCTTGTGCGTCAGCAGGTAAACCGACGGGCCGCCCTCTTCCGGCGCGACCAGCAGCCGGAAACGTCCCGAGGCTGCCGTCCCCTCACGCAGGCGGACCTTGGCGGAGTGGCGTGCCTCGGCAAAGTCCACGTCGATGCCGTGCGTGGGCGAGAGCACCGAGCCCAAGGCGGCATTCCACTTGATGCTCGCCGTGAGGTCCGACTCCGCCGGGCGCATGGAGTCCGACGCGCCGCTCAGGATGAAGTCATAGGCATACAGCCCGCCTTCGCGGCGCAGGGGTTGTGCAAAGGTGATCTCGATGGGCATGTCGCCATTGGCGGGAATCGGGTAGACCGACACGCGGAACGTGTTGCCATCCACATATTCCAGCAGCCCGGGATCGACCATGCGGCGGACGATCTCCGTGTAGATCTTGCGGGCCTCGTCCTTCGGCAATGCCTCCGCCTTCTGGACGACGCCGTTGATGACCATCTGGAATTCGCTGACGAGCGCTTCCGATGGAAGCGGCAACAGGAAGGTTCCTTCCAGGTCACGGCCGTTCGGATTATGAAAGACCTGTTTCAGTGTTGTCACCGCATGGGGACCCTCGACGCGGACGTCGATGGTCTGGCTACGCAATTCAAAGGGCCGTTGGGCGGGGTCGACGGGAACCAGGATGCGGGCCTGGGCGGCTCCGGCGAGAATGAGCAGGGCGCACAACGCGCCGAGCCAGCGAATGGGCGATTTCATGGGCAGGGTTCCTCCCTGAAAGGATGGGTCTGCCAGATGGACAAGCCCGCCGCCCGGAATGTTCCGCCGAAATGCCGGCACCGGGGGTCGCTTGAGGGGCATCGCGAGTTGACAGGGCACGCGGCTCTTGGCCATAAGTCGAGTATCCGCAAGGAGGTGGCCCCATGCCCTCCGACACGAAGGCCGGTTCTCCCGGCATCCCCTTGCAGCGGCGCTACTGCGTCGGCCCCTCATGGCTTGGTCTCGTCGGCTGTGCCATCGGAATCGGCATCGCGCTCCCAGGCGTCCTCTTCGTTGTGGCATACGACATCCCCATCCCCGGGCACGGGACCATTGACATCGCGGAGGGTGCCCCTTGGTGGATCCTGGCGGTCGCCGGGATTTTTATGTTGGTTTCTTCCTCGAGAAGCATCGTGATCATCGACGAGAAAGCACGAACCATCACCAAGTGGCGCTGCATGTTGGTCTTCTTGCCGTATTCCGTCCGCACACACACGTTTGGGGAGGTGAGATGTGTGCGTGTCATGGTGGGGCCGGGTGCCCTGGGCAGCCTCTCTGAAGAGTTCCTCGGCGGAAGTGGAAGTGGGGATGAGGACTGCAACTATGATTCATACCCCACACGCAACGGGCCCATCGTGGTGCACATTATGTTTCAGGATCGCGACTGGGCCGAGGTGGGCGTTGGAAGCGAACGCCGCATGGTGGCGCTGGGCGAGGAGTTGCGCGGCCTGCTCGAGACGCGATTGGGGTGATACCCCCCATTGACCTGTGCCATCGTCCGATTGACAGCAGCCAGCCGGGATGATGCCGTGGGCGAAATCCGAATGGAGCCCCCCATGAGCAAACCCCGCACCTCACTCGCCATCCACCTCTTCGCCGTCCTGGCCGTCCTGATGATGAGCGCCAGCCTCGTCCTCGCGCAGCAGCGCCCCCGCGTCAGCCCCCACAGCGCCACCAGCGCCGTCGTGGACGGCAACCGCGTCAGCATCTTCTACGGACGACCCTACATCAAGGACCCCCGCACCAGCGAACCCCGCAAGATCTGGGGCGGGCTCGTCCCCTTTGACCGCGTTTGGCGCACCGGTGCCAACGAGGCTACCCTCCTCACCACGCAGCAACCCGTCCTGATTGGCGATACCCAGATTCCCGCCGGGGCCTACACCCTCTTCACGCTCCCCGCCGGGGACGGCTCCGCCACCCTCATCGTCAACGCCCAAATCGGCCAGTGGGGAAACCAGTACGACGAGTCCCACGACGTCGCCCGGATCAAACTCGAGCGCCGTGACCTGGAAGAAATCGTGGACCAGTTCACCATCTCCGTCGATCGCGGCACCGGGGAAAACACCGGCGTCATCAAAATGGCCTGGGAAAACGTCGAGTACTCGGTCGGCTTCAAGAAGGCAGCCTGAAGCACTGAATGGTCGCCGTCGTGGGTCGGATGCGGTTCCCGCCAGATCTGCCTCTGACCTGCAATCTCACGGGTGCGGGGAATCCAGACGCCGAAAGGGCGGGATTTCCCTCCTCCGGGACCCATCGAGTGCCGTGATGGCGTAAGCCCCCTCGGATTCTGTTTGCGCGCCGGGGGCCACGGCCTACCTTCTCTCCCCCCGGAGTGCGGTGCCAAGCCACCGGGCTCGACGCACCCCCCCCAGACCGCGCAGGAGGCCTCATCCTTTGCAGGAAGCCGAAGTCGAACTCCGCGAACAACTCAAAGATCTGATCAGACATCGAAAGTGGGATCAAGCCGACGACCTTTGGCTCCAGGTCGTCGAGGGCGAGAAACGCTCCGCCGCTTTCCACCAATCCGTCGCCCGCTTCCTCCTCAACAAGAAGGAACTCGGCAAGATGCAGGAATTCTACAACCTGCTTCTCTCCCATCGCAACGACAACGGCGATCATCAGGCCGTCATCGACGTCGCCGAAGCCCTCCTTGATCTCGACGGGATGCTTGGCTTTCTTCGCCCCCAGTTGATTCGCGCCGTCGAGGGCCTGCACAAGGACCGCGACCCCAAGCGTATCAGGGAGATCCTCCTCATCTCCGGCCTTGATGGCGAAGCGCCCGATCTCGGCAAGGCACTCGCCAAGGTGGATGAACTCCTCGGAGCCTCCCTCGGCCAGGTCTTCCGCCATCAGCAATGGGGATTGGGCATCGTCCAGCAGCTCGACGCACAGGCCGGGTGGGCCGTGGTTGACTTCCCCAAGAAGCCCGGGCACCGCATGACCCTCGAAGGCATGAAGAGTTTCCTCACCAAGGTCCCCAACGATCACATCCTCTCGCGCATGGCCAAGGACTCCGCCGGCCTCAGGGCCGACATGAAGTCCGACGCCTGCGGCGTGCTGCGCCACGTCCTGCGCTCCATGGGCGGAACCGCCAAGGCCGGCGACGTCAAGCTGCTGATGACACGCGACTTCGCGGACGAGAAGGAATACAAGAGCTGGTGGGGCAGGGCGCGCGAGGAAGCACGCCTCGATCCCTACATCGACATCAAGGGCAGCGGGGCATCCCTCGTGCTCGTCCTGCGCCGCGAGCCGCGAAGCTTCGTCGATGAAATCCGCGTCCGCCTCCTGGAGGCGGGCGACGTGGTCGAGCGCCGTGCCGTCCTGCGCGACGTCGCCAAGCACGGCGACAACGCCGATTTCAGCGCCGACGACAAGGCCGCCCTCCACGCCCTTTTCCGCAAGGAAAATGCGCACCCGGCGCGGGTTGGGCGCTCGGCCCATGTCGTACAATTTC
>CAYTRP010000090.1:0-3070 GCA_964440195.1 uncultured Candidatus Sumerlaeota bacterium | reverse complement strand
CGCCCTCCACGCCCTTTTCCGCAAGCCCCTCGACGACGGCAAGCTCAGGGACGACCACGAGCAACTCGGACACGGTCTCCTGTACCACGAGTTCCGCGATCTCTTTGGCGAGGAAGCCCCCAACCCCGTCCCCGTCGAGGAACTCATCCGCAAGAACCCCAACGAGGCGGTCGCCTGGATCACCTCCTTCAGCGTGTTCGAACTGCAACGCGAGGGAATGAAGCAACTGCTCGAGGCACATCCCGAGCAGGCCGCGGACCTCCTCGCCGAGGCCTTCTTCCGCGCCGACTCGAAGCTGCTCAAGTGGATGGAAGACCACGCCGGCCAACAGGGTCACGAGGACGTCTTTGACCAGTGCATCGAGCGCATCCTCGCCCGCCCCGACCGCAACCCCGAGGTCTTTGCCTGGGCCGCGCGCGCCGCCCTCGACGGCAAGTTCCCCCACGTCACCGAGTCCGTCACCCGCGTCGAGATCCTCACGCAGGTGCTGGCCGAACTGAGCCGCCTCGAACAGGAAGCCCGCATCGATGGCGAAAGCGTCGCCGCGCGGCGCACCATTCCCGGCCTGACGAAGCTCAAGGCCATCGTGCAGGACGGCCAGAACAAGTATGTGAAGTCCGTCCTCAAGGAATCCAGGCCCGAGGAAGCGCGCAAGTTCATGGGCCGCCTCAACTACATGTCCTCCCTGACCGTCCAGGTCCGCGGGGCCATCGACGCCATTCTCGCCGGGCTCCACCCGGACCTCAAGAGGTCCACGCGCGCCGAGGATGAGGAGGAAAAGCGCAAGACCGCCTTCCACTACGCCACCGAGGACGCCCTCGAGCGCAAGCGCCGCGAACTCTCCAACATCGTCCAGGTCGAGATCCCCAGGAACAGCGAGGCCATCGGCACCGCCCGCGAGCTGGGCGACCTCAAGGAAAACGCCGAGTACCACGCGGCAAAGGACCGCCAAAAGCTCCTCATGCAACAGGCCAAGGAACTTGAGGAACTCATCGGCCGCGCCCGCGTCATCGACCTCAAAACCGTGCGCACCGACACCGCGCGTTTCGGCACCCGGGTCCACGTGCGCCAAATCTCCACCGGCAAGGAACAGGACTTCACCCTGCTGGGCATGTGGGAAGCCGACGGGGACAAGCGCATCATCTCCTACCTGACCCCCTTCGGCTCCCAGATGATGAACCGCGGCGTCGGCGAGCGCTTCGTGGTCAACACGCCCGACGGACGCAACGAGGAGTACGAGGTGCTTGCCATCGAAGCCATCGCCGAGTCCACCCCGGTGTCGTAAGGGTTGTGCATCGGCGAACCGGAGGGGAGGTCCGCAGCGTGGCCCAACGCAAGTCGCAGCACGACGACCGCTCTCCCCTGTCCGCCGACCTGGACGAGGATGCCGACGTCGTCGGCCAAGCCCCCCCGGGTGCCCATGAGCCCCCCGCCCCCCGCCGTCGGCGGGCACGTCGGCGCACTCCCAACTCGGGCGACTTGTTCTTCCTCCTCGCCCTCTTTTCGCTCATGCTGGTCGTCGTCCTTGTTGGCTTCCGCGACCTTACAAGCCTTATCTACAGTCGATGGGCCGGCATCATCCTGCTCATCACCGTGATCCAGTACCTTGTCCTCAAGAGCATGGATCGCACGCGCGTTTACCAAATGGAGAACCAGCGCCTGCGCGACCTGCGCCGCGCCGACCGCCTGATGCTGCGCCGCGCCCGCGACATCATCGAGGACCGCCTCGCCGCCGAACCCCCTCCCCCTGCCGCCGAGGAAAGCGAAGAGAAGACCCGCTGGCGCGCACGCGCCGAGGAAGTCGTCAGCGACATCGCCGGCAGCATCTGACCCGGCGCCGCCTCATCCACCCAGCAAGTACAACTCGCCGTACTTCTTCTCAAGGTAACGCAGATACGGCTCCGCCTCGGGCGGGCGGCCCGTCGCGTCCTCCACGATTTGCGGCCCCAACCGGCGGCGGCCCACGCGGTGGACATGCTCGCGCAGCCAGCCGAGGATCGGCGCGAAGTCCCCCTCCTCCACATGTTGCCACACGGCGGGGACATCCGCCGCCAGCTTCTCCCACAACTGCGCCGAGTAGAGATTGCCCAGCGCATACGTCGGAAAATAACCGATCAATCCTTCCGGCCAATGCACGTCCTGCATGCAACCGTCCGCATCCGACGGCACCTCGATCCCAAGGTACTCGCGGTAACGCGCGTTCCACGCCTCGGGCAGGTCCGCCACCGCCAGCTTGTTCTCGATCAACGCCGATTCGATCTCGAAACGGATCACGACGTGCAGGTTGTAGGTCACCTCGTCGGCCTCGACGCGGATCAGCGACGGCTGCACGTCGTTGACGGCCGCATACGCGTCCTCCGCCGTCACCCGTGCCATCTCCGACGGGAACGCGTCGCGCAGCAGCGGGAAGAAGCGCCGCCAGAACGGGCGGCTCCTTCCCACGATGTTCTCCCACAACCGCGACTGGGACTCGTGGATGCCAAGTCCTGGCGCGGCGCAAAGCGTCGTCCGCCGCCACTCGCGCGGCAGCCCCATCTCATAGAGCGCATGGCCGGCCTCGTGCAGTTCCGCCATGACCGACGAGAAGAGAAGGTCCTCGCGGTGACGCGTCGTGATGCGCACGTCGTCGACGTCGAGGTCCATGCAGAACGGGTGCGGCGCCTCGTCGCGCCGCCCGCGGCTAAAGTCATACCCGATCGCCGCCAGCACCGCGCGTCCAAAGGCACTGCACCCCTCCCCGCGCCATGTCCCGCGCATCCATGAGTTGTCCGGCGCCGAGGGACTCGCCATGATGCGCGCGAGCAGGTCCTTTTGGCGCGCCGCGAGGGGCGTGAACACCGCCCGCACCCGGTCCGCCGTCACCCCGCGCTCGTAATTCTCCAGCAGCGCGTTGTAGGGCGATCCCTCGTAGCCCAGGTACTCCGCCTTCCGCCGCGACAACTCCACGATGCGCTCGAGGGCGGGGCGAAATGCCGCGAAGTCATTGGCCTTTCGCGCATCGCGCCACGCCTCGAAACCCGCCGACTGCGCCCCGGTGAACTCCCGCACGAACGGCTCGGGCAGGCAGCAG
>CAYTRP010000089.1:0-10119 GCA_964440195.1 uncultured Candidatus Sumerlaeota bacterium | reverse complement strand
ACGGTATTGGGGTTGATGGCCGCTTCCAATACCGTGGCGATCATGGCGGAGCCCATCCAGGGCGAGGCGGGAATCGTCATACCGCCCGCAGGGTATCTCTCCCGCATGCGGCAACTCTGCGACCGCCACAACATCGTGCTGGTGCTGGACGAAATCCAGACCGGACTCGGCCGAACGGGCAAGTTCTTTGCCGAGGAGCACGAGGGAATCGTTGCCGATATCACTCTCGTCGGCAAGGCGCTCTCCGGAGGCATGTACCCGATCTCCGCCGTTCTCTCGAACAAGGAAGTCCTGGGTGTGTTCCAACCCGGCGACCATGGAAGCACCTACGGGGGCAATCCGCTCGCGTGCGCCGTGGCGCGCGTGGCGATGCGAGTGCTCGTGGAGGAGGGCATGGTCGAGAATTCGGCCGTTCAGGGGGCCTATCTCAAGGAACAACTGCTCCGCCTCAATTCGCCCCTTGTAAAGGAGGTTCGCGGGCGTGGCCTCATGATTGGCGTCGAGCTTCACCCGGAGGCTGGCGGAGCGAGACGCTTCTGCGAGGCACTCATGAAGCGCGGCGTCCTCTGCAAGGAAACCCACAAAACCATCATCCGCCTCGCCCCGCCCCTGATCATCCGGCGGGAGGAGATCGATTGGGCCCTTGAGCAGATCGAGGCCGTCCTGGCCAGCCGCTAACGGAGACGGCAATGGGCGCACCTCGCGGATTCGGTGGTATTTGCAGAGAGCGGACATTTCACATCTACGAAACGGATCCATGTGTACGGCAAACGCTCGCGGGAGTCGCTTGACCGGCTCATCAAGCCTCCTGAATTCAACGCCCCGTGAGGCGGATTTCCGGGAAGCTGGCCTGACCGTCTCGCCAATACCGTTCAATGATTTTGCTTCCGCCCCAAGAACCAAGGGAGAGCGGGCATCCTGCGTGTCCACCAAAGCCTTGGCGAAGGGGGGCCAATGCCGTTTGGTGATTTTGTAGCATCGTATGGCGTCACGCTGGATGTTGGAGTTGAAAGCGCATTGATAAATCCTTGCCCATCTGGCGACTCCTCGCCCATCGAAGACATCCCGGAGGGATGGCAGTTTGCTAGCCCGGCATCGTCCCGCAGGGTTAAATTTGAATAGATGTCTTGTTCCGGAAAACAAGCCCGGCAGCATGTGTCCTCGCAGGAAGGCCGATGAACCGGTGCTACAAAGGAAACCACTTGAAGAACGGGGAACAAGAGAGGACACTTGGGAACAGGCTGGTGGTTGCGCCAGCCACGGCGTTTTCGGGGATGATTCTCGCGGAGGATTTGGTGCCTCCGCAACTTACTCGGCGGAGAACAACAAGATGACGCGATTCCGATGGCGTGTTTTTCTTGGGGTTTTTGCAATCTCAATCCTGCCAAGCTTCTCACAGGCTCAGGACTTTATCCTCGCCAACGCCGCCCAGATGCCCGACCGCGAGGTGAGGGCGATCAGTGGGGAGACGATCAACCTGGCTGCGACCGGGGCGGAGGTGACGGTTGTTCACCTGTTCGCGTGCGACAGCGAGGTTTGCGGGGAGTCGGTGCCGACACTGGAGGAGTATGTGTGGCGGCCGCTGAGGGACAAGGGGGTGATGGTGATCGGGATCGGGCGCGATGCGACGAAGGAGCAGTTGGAGGCTTTTGCCGCGAAGAAGTCGATCACGTTTCCGTTGGTTGCCGATCCGGACCGCAAGTTGGCGTCTCTGTTTTCCGAGGACGGGAAAGGCGTGCCTCGCACCATCGTGACGACGAACGAGGGGAAGGTCGCCTATCGCCATGCGGGTTACGTGAGCGGGCGCGATGCGGAGTTTCGCCGCGTGGCCGAGGATTTGTTGGGGGGCTATGTCCCCTCGGAGTTTCCCACTTGCGGAGGCCCTGTCTGGGCGTCCGCGCAGACAGGGAGCGCCGGCCCCTTGGGCGAGCAGGGGACGTGGGTGGGGAAGAACCTGCCTGAGGGGACGCTGGTTCAGGAATGGATCAATGCGCCCTCGGGCGATGGGGCGGGGAAGTTCCGCTTGGTGGAGTTCTGGGCGACGTGGTGTGGTCCGTGCATCATGGTGATGCCATCGATTCAGGAAAAGCACGAGAAGTACGGTAGCAGGGTCGCGATCATCAGCATCAGCGATGAGGATCCGGACACCGTCCGCCGGTTTGTGGAGTCCAAGGGATGGAGTTATCCGATCGGTGTGGATCAGCGGGGAACGATGAAGAATTTGATCGGCGTCCGGGGAATCCCGCACGGGCTTTTGGTGGATCCGGAAGGGGTGATTGTGTGGGAGGGTCATCCGGGGGAATTCATGGGCGGCGACGGCCAGAAACGGTTTGAAAAGCTGATTGGCTGGAGCTTGGAGTAGGCAGGCGGCCTCGTTGTCATAAGATCTTATTTATCAGCACTTTACGAATAAAATTAGAGTGAGATAGTCGTGTCCCGGGCCTTGACAGCCTGAAGCCCGGGCAAGCATACTGATTTTTGCGGCACATGCCGGCCGGTGCCCCCTGTCCCCGTTCGATTTTGTCTCCTCAAGAGTTCCAGATCCCCCGCACGCAGGAGCGTCCCTTTGAGCAAGAAGAATAGTGGAGAAACGAACCCCGAGCCGATCGCTCCCGGTTCCCGCTATGATGAGTCGTCGATCCAGGTTTTGGAGGGCCGTGAAGCCGTCCGGACGCGCCCCGCGATGTATATCTCCAACACGGACACGTTGGGGCTTCATCATCTGGTCTACGAAGTGGTGGACAATTCCATCGACGAGGCCCTGGGTGGGCATTGCGACACGATTCAGATCGTCATTCATTTCGACAACTCGATCACGATCGTGGACAATGGGCGCGGGATTCCCGTGAAGGAGCACCCCGATCAAAAGGGGAAGTCCACCGTCGAGGTGGTGCTGTCGATCCTCCATGCGGGCGGCAAGTTCAAGAAGGACGCGTACAAGTATTCGGGCGGTTTGCACGGCGTGGGCGCGGCCGTGGTGAACTTCCTCTCGGAGTGGATGGAGGTCGAGGTGCGCCGCGACGGCCAGGCGTTCTTCATGAAGTTTGTGGATGGCGGGAAGGTGGAGCGCGCGCTGGAGCCCATTGGCAAGGCCACGAAGACGGGCACGCGCATCCGCTTCAAGCCGGACCCGAAGATCTTCCAGGTGACCGAGTTCAACTTCGAGACGCTGAACACGCGCTTTCGCGAGCTGGCCTTCCTGAATCCCGGCATCACGATCAGCATCGAGGACGAGCGGTCGGGGAAGTCGCACACGTACAGATACACGGGGGGATTGTCGGAGTTTGTGCGTCACCTGAATGCGGCACGCACGCTGATCAACCTGAAGCCAATCCACTTCAGCCGCGAGAAGGAATACGAGCGCGCGAGCGGGGCGCTGGAGTCGCTGTTTGTCGAGGTGGCCATCCAGTACAATGACTCGTTCGACACGCGCGAGCTGAGCTTTGCGAACTCGATCAACACGCGCGACGGCGGCACGCACATGACGGGTTACCGGCGCGCGCTGACGAGCACGCTGAGCAAGTACGCGCAAAAGAACGACCTGCTCAAGAAGGCGAAGACGGACGCCATCACGGGGGATGACTGCCGCGAGGGCCTTGTCTCGATCGTCAGCGTCAAGATCAGCGATCCCCAGTTCGAGGGCCAAAACAAGGGCCGGTTGCTGAACCAGGAGATCCAGGGCGTGGTCGAGGCGGTGGTGAACGACGCGCTGATGGAATGGCTGGAGGAGAATCCGAAGGAGGCCAAGCGGATCGTCGAGAAGGTGATCATGGCGGCGCAGGCGCGCCTCGCGGCCCGCAAGGCGCGGGAGGTGGTGCGCAAATCGGCGATGGAGGGCGGGGCGCTGCCGGGCAAGCTGGCGGACTGCGCGGAGAAGGACCGCGATCGGGCGGAGCTTTACCTGGTCGAGGGCGATTCGGCCGGCGGCAGCGCGAAGCAGGGTCGCGACCGCCATTTTCAGGCGATCCTCCCGCTGCGCGGCAAGATCATCAACGTGGAGAAGGCGCGGCTCGACAAGGTGCTCAGCAACGAGGAAATCCGGACGATCATCACGGCTTTGGGCACCGGCATCAAGGACCAGTTCGAGTACGAGAAGCTGCGCTACGGCAAGCTGATCATCATGACGGACGCGGACGTCGACGGCGCGCACATCCGCACCCTGCTGCTCACTTTTTTCTACCGGCAGTTCCGCGAACTTCTGGAGCTGGGGCATGTGTACATCGCACAGCCGCCGCTGTATCGCGTGAAAAAGGGGAAGAAGGAACAGTATCTCGACACGGAGGCGGACAAGGACCGGTTTGTCATCGAGGAGGGGATCGACTCGGTTGGCATCCTGATCCGTTCGGGAGAGGGCGAGTTGGCGGAGTTGACGAAGGCGCAGATCCGGACCTTTTCCGAGTCGATGCTTTCGTTGTCGCTGCTGAACCTGGTCACGCGCCGCAAGACGGTGCCCTTGCTGAATTATCTCCAGCAGCGCGATTCCTCGAATCGGTTCCCCATCGGGATGGCCATGCGAGGGGACGAGCAGGTCTGGGCGTACACGGAGAAGGAACTGGCATCGCTGGAGGAGGAAGCGGAGGCGAGTCGCGAATGGCGCAACCACGAGAGCCAGAATGGGCTGAATGGCTCTCGCCGGAACAATTCGACCCCAAAGGCGGCGAAGCCCGCGGAGGGTGCCGCCGCGGACCTGTTTGCCCCGGATACGGATGATGTGGAGCAGGATGACGCGGGATTGCCGCAGGAACCGAAGGTCCCGGTGGACTTCTACAGCTTCCCCGAGTCCAGGGAGATTGAGGCGCTCGTGAAGGGCCTTGAGAAGATCGGCTTCCGCATCGAGGACTACGATGTCGGGCATCTCGACCGCCAACAGGGCGGGACGGACGAGAACGCGCCGTATATCGTCAAGGACAAGTCGGGAAACGAGTTCCCGTGCCATTCCCTGCTCGAAGTTGTCGAGCGGATGAAGGATCTGGGCGGCAAGGGGATGGTGATCCAGCGCTACAAGGGCCTTGGTGAAATGAACGCCAGCCAATTGTGGGAAACCACGATGGATCCAAAGACGCGGCGCCTGATTCGCGTGACGGTGGAGGACGTGGTGGAGGCCGAGTTGATGTTCAGCACGCTGATGGGTGAAGAGGTGGTGCCTCGTCGCGCATTCATCCAGCGGCACGCTCCCGATGTGCAAAACCTCGACGTGTAGGCGGTGATTGGATGGCACGCCCTCCCCGGGGAATGACGTCAGGACTGGCTGGCCGTTTCGGCGGGGCCGTCCTGGCCGCACTCGGGGACATCCGTCGCTCGCGCCGGAGTTACCTGGTGCCGGCGGAAGGGTGGATATTCGTTGTCGTGACGCTTGCCATTGGCTTGGCGGCCCTCAACACGTCGACCCAACTGCTCTTCCTCGTGTTTGCGATGATGTGCGCCTTTTGGACGCTGTCGGCCGTGATGGCGACGAGCAGCCTGCGGGGCGTGGCACTGCGGCGAACGGCTCCCCGGGTGGCGACGGCGGGTGATGCTGTGGCCATCCGGATCAGGGCATCGAACAGGAAGCGGCGCGCGGCAAGCTTCTCGATCCGCGTGATCGATTCGCTGGATCGCAATCTTGCCATCGGAGCCGTCTTCTTTGCACGAATCCCGCCGGACGGGGAGAGCAGCGAGACTTATCGCGCCGTTTTTCCGCGCCGGGGGATTTACAGGTTTTCACGGTTGACGGTGGCGACCCGCTTCCCGTTCGGGCTGATCGAACGGCACTGGTTCCACGAGTCGCCGCATGAGTTGGTGGTTCTGCCGGCGATTGTGGACGTTGGCCGCGTGATGAGGCCGCTGCGGTCGCGACTGGGCGAGATCGAGACGCATCAACGGGGACGGGGCACGGGGCTGCATGGGCTGCGCGAGTATGCCCCGGGCGAGTCGTCACGGGACATCCATTGGAAGGTATCGGCCCGCCGCGGACAGTTGATGCTCAAGGAGTACGAGGAAGAGGAGCGCCGCCGCGCAAGCGTTGTCCTCGACAATCGCGCGACGACAACCTGGACGGCGGAGGCCCAGGCGCGCTTCGAGATGGGCATCGTGCTTGCGAGTTCCGTCCTGGCCTATCTGCAGCGTGAAGGACACGAGATGGAATTGGTGACGGCCTCGGGACGCGTGGGATTCGACAGCGGGATCGGGCACCTGGGGCGGTGCAGACGCGCGTTGGCGACCCTGAAACCCGCGCCCGCCGGTGCGGAGGCGCCAAGGGGGAGTCCCTCGGAAGCGAATTGCGTGCGACTGCTGATCGATTGCGGGATCGGGAAGCTCTCCCCGGCAGGCGATGATGTCATTGTAAGGGTGGATGACCTTGAGCGGCACCTCGCGATCGCCTCGGGGTTTTCCGAGGTCATGCCCCCATGATTTTCCAGGTCACGAACTTGATCGCGAGACAGCCCAGGGCGCTCCCCTTCGAGTGGTCGTTCCACTTCTTCACCTTCGCGACGGTTTTTTGGGCATTCTTTACCCTGGCCAGCACGGGCGAATTGCACATTGCCGCCGTCCTGGGCTTCATTGCCGCCTTCGCCCTGAGCCTCTTCCGGAAGCGGATTGGCTTCCGGCTTCCGCTCTGGATCTGGAATGGTGTAAGCGTCATCGTGTTCATTGTCGCGTGCTACGGGTGGTTTGCACTGGGGCAGCGGATGTATGCGGTGACGTACTTCCTGCTCTATCTCGAAGCCTACAAACTGCTGACCGCCGCGAAACCGCGCGACTACATGCAGATCTATGGCCTGAGCTTCTTCCACATGCTGGCGGCGTCGGTCTCGACGACGTCACTGTTCTTTGGCCCGATGCTGGCCGTCTACCTGCTGCTTGTGATGGCGGCGCTGATCACCTTCACCATCCGCCGGGATGCGGAACGGGCCTTCGCGGTGGAGGATGGGCGCGGTCCCGCCATGGGAGGCTGGCCTCTCCCCCACCGGCTGCGCGATGGCGACGCCCTGATGCTGGAGCGCATTCACCGCTCGCCGTACCTGGACCGGCGATTTCTCCTGATGCTCCCGATGCTGACGCTGTCGGTGCTTGGCCTTGGGATCCTGATCTTCTGGATGGTCCCCCGCATGGCGAAGCAGAACTTCTTTCCGGGGTTGGGGGGGGCATCGGACGGGCCGCGGACCAGTGGCTTTGCCGACCAGATATCCTTCGGCATCGTGGGGGAGATCCAGAAGGATCCAACGATCGTGATGCGGGCGACGCTTGCCCTCCAGGATCGGGACAAGCGGCAACAGTACCTGAGAATTCGCGGGACTTCGCTGGACCTGTTCACGGGCGACAACTGGATCCTTGCGAGCGACACGGGAAGGCAGTCTTTCCAGGAAGAGGGGCGGCGCGCGCGCATCCTGGCGGATCAGTTCCGCACCTTTGATCCCGCCGCCGAGGATCTGATCCGCGTTCGTGTCACACTGGAGCCCGAGAAGTCGGGGTATCTGTTCCTGCCAGACCGGCCACTCTTCGTGGAGTTCGACGAGAGGACGACGTACGAGGTGAATCGCCTGGCGATGTCGCTCAAGGCCAGGGCCTCGCGTTATCAACCGGTGTCGTACACGGTCACCTCCCACGTGCAATCGCCCGTCGCGCGCCTGGTTGCCAACACGGCACCAAGTCATCCGTCGCGTGAACCCATACAGGCGAGCGATCTTTTTCGCGAAAGCAGCGAGCGCCTTGGGCTTGTGGGAAAATCCTTCGGGCGCATCGGTTGGGAGTTGCTGCTCGGCGGCGATCGCCCGCGGGTGGGGGATGTGAACCTCCTGCTTCCCGAGGAATCACCCGATGTCCCGACGATCCGGGAGACGGCTGCGGCGTGGACGGCCGGGCTCACCAATCCGCTCGAGATGGCGAACGAGATCGAGCGGCGGTTCAAGAGCGAGTTCGACTATTCGTTGGAGATCCCGTTTTCGCGGGAACGGAATCACATCAGCCGGTTCCTGACCGTCGAGCGGCGCGGCCATTGCGAGTACTTTGCCACTTCGATGGTGCTCATGTTGAGAAGCTTGGGCGTGCCGGCGAGGATCGTGAATGGCTACCTGACCGATGAGTGGAATGAGGCGGCGGGAGGGCGCTTTCTCGTGCGGCAGGAGCATGCCCACTCCTGGGTGGAGGCACAGGTCGACAATTCCGGAGAGTGGATGATGTTTGATCCGACCCCGTCGTCGGGCGTGGGCTCGAACCGCATTCGCTCGGGGCTCTATCATTGGTACAGCGCCCTTTATGACGTGTTGAAGATGGCATGGTATGATGCCGTCATCGATTTCGATCATCAAACGCAGAGGGAGCGCTTCGTGGGAGCGCTGCGGATGATCGACAAGACATTGACCCGAATTCGCCAGTCCATCAACCGGCTCCCCATCTCGATCCGGGGGGATGGTGCGGGGACCTTCAATGCGGGGGCGGCCGCGGGTTGGTTCCTGATCGTCATCTCGGTCGCCGGTACCGCGATATTGCTGCTTGGCGTGCGAGGAGCACAGTGGAGGCGCGCGTCACCGTTGAAGACGCAGGAGATGTCCGCCGTCCCGAGGGCGGACCTGCGACCATACCATGAGCTGCTTGAGGCACTGGAGCGGCAAGTCCCACGCAGATCCTCCGTGACGCCGCTCACCTACGCCCGCCTGCTCGACGGCCAAGCCGGGGAGCGTCTGCGAGACTTTGTCCATCTCACCGAGCGTTATTACGACGCCCGATACAACGGGGGCACATGGACCGTTGAATTGACGGAGCAAGCCGCGCAGCTTCGCGACTTGTCGATATCGAATTCCATCTCCTTGGCAGGGAATCAGAACCGATGAGTTCCTTTGTGCTACCTGCGGGCTTGCTTCAGTGCCGCTCGTTCGACGTGGGGGGTGTCGGGATTGGCGGGGAGCACCCATTGGCGCTGATGGCGGGGCCGTGCGTGATCGAATCCCGCGAGCATACACTGTTCATGGCGGAGCAGGTGAAGAAGATCGCCGCCGGGCTTGGAATACCCGTTATCTTCAAGGCGTCGTACGACAAGGCGAATCGCAGCGCGGGATGTTCCTTTCGGGGACCGGGGCTCGAAGCCGGCCTCGCCATTCTCGCGGAGGTGAAATCGCGATTTGTCCTCCCGGTTGTGACGGACGTTCACCGTGAGGATGACGCGCCGCGTGTCGCCGAGGTGTGCGACCTGCTGCAGATTCCCGCGTTCCTTTGCCGGCAGACGGACTTTGTGGAAGCGGTTGGGCGCGCCGGAAAGCCCGTCTCCGTGAAGAAGGGGCAATTCCTGGCGCCGGAAGACATGGCCAACGTCGCCGCCAAGCTGCGCGGCGTGGGATGCGAGGATGTTCTTCTGACCGAGCGGGGAGCCTCCTTTGGTTATCATCAGTTGGTGTCGGATTTCCGGTCGTTGGAGATCATGCGCCAGTCAACAGGACTGCCGGTCTGCTTTGACGCGACACACAGCGTGCAGCAACCGGGCGGGTTGGGAACCGCCACGGGCGGACGTCGCGAGTTTGTGCCGCTGCTGGCGCGTGCGGCGTGCGCGGTGGGGATCAATGCGTTGTTCCTTGAGGTGCATGACCGTCCGGAAGAAGCCAAGAGCGACGGTCCCAACATGGTTCCGCTGTCGGAGTTGGAGGAGTTGCTGGCCGTCTGCCAGGAGATCGACGGGGGACTCAGAAGACGGATGAGAGCCCCGGGAAGGCCATGAGCAAGGGACTGCGGCGCACGGCGATGATTGTCGAGTACGACGGATCGGAGTTCGTCGGACTGCAACGGCAGGATGATGGCGCGAGCATTCAGGGGGAGTTTGAGCGCGTCGCGCAAGTCCTCGGGGTTTCGGATTCCGAGGCGGCATTTCGGGCTTCCGGACGGACGGATGCCGGGGTGCACGCGCGTGGACAGGTAATTGCGCTCTCCGTGCCGGGTCCGATCGCCGAGCGGAATGTCGCGAGCGCCCTGAATTGGCACCTGCCCCTCTCAATTCGCGTGCGGCGCGCGGTGCCGTGCAGCGAGGACTTTGATCCCCGGCGCGACGCGCGAATGCGTTCGTATCGTTATCTGCTCTGCGGAGGACAGCCGGTTCCGGCACTGATGAGGAGTCGCATGGGGCACATTGCCTCGCGACTCGATCTGGCGGCC
>CAYTRP010000088.1:0-10159 GCA_964440195.1 uncultured Candidatus Sumerlaeota bacterium | reverse complement strand
GGCGGCGTTGCTGGCGGCGACGACCTGCTCGGCGTTGGGCAGGTTCTTCTTCAGCCACTCGCGGCATTGCAGGAAGGACTGCGGGTGCGCATGGACGTGGGCAATTTTGGCGAGTGGCGTGTTCCGGGAGAGCAGGCAGTGGTGAATGGGCGAGTGGATCTCGGCCCGGATGCGGCAGTCGTACTGGATGAAGGCGTCGAGCGTCTCGTGGACGGTGCCCCCGGTGCTGTTCTCGATGGGGACGACACCATAGTCCACCCCGCCGCGCACGAGGACCTGGAAGATGTCGGTGATGCGGGGCTGGGGGGCGAACTGGGCGCCGGTGCCGAAGTGCGACAGGGCGGCCTGGTGCGAGTAGGTGGCCTCGGGCCCGAGATAGGCCACGCGGGGGGGCGCGGCGAGGTTCTGGCAGGTGGTGGCGACCACGGCGAGGAGGTGGTCGGCCTCGCCGGGGGGAAAGGGTTTGCCGGGCGTGGCGATGGCGGCACGCTCGTCGAGCAACCGGCGGATGTCGGCGTCGATGGCTTGCGAGGTGCGGCGGGTGGCAGGGCGCCGGGGCATGGCCTTCTCCGTTGCCCGCAAGGGCGGGGTGGGCGGAACGGTGGCGAGGGCGGGCGGTGGTCGCAAGTCGAAGAGTGAAGTGGTGAAGAGTGAAGAGTTAAAAAGGGGGGACATGATGGCCGAACGATTGGGGTTCATTGGCTTGGGAATCATGGGGGGCGGCATGGCGGCAAACCTGCTTCGGGCGGGCCACGCGGTCACGGTGTGGAACCGCACGGCGGAGAGGGCGAAAAGCGTGCTGGGGTTGGGGGCGGCGTGGGGTGAGTCGCCCGCCGCCGTGGCGAGGGCGAGCGACATCGTGTTCGCGTGCGTGAGCGACACGCCCGACGTGGAGGCGATCCTGTTTGGCGAGAAGGGCGTGGTGGAGGGTGGGAGAGAGGGACTGCTGGTCGTCGATCACAGCACGATCAGCCCCGGGGCGACGCGACGCTTTTCCCGGCAGTTGGGGGAGCGCGGGATGCTGCTGCTCGACGCGCCCGTAAGCGGCGGGAGCGAGGGCGCGCGCAACGGCACGCTGTCGATCATGTGCGGGGGGCGCGTGGAGGATTTCGAGCGCGCGCGGCCCTTCCTTGAGGCCATGGGCAAGCGGGTCGTTCGCATCGGCGAGAGCGGCGCGGGGCAGGCGTGCAAGATGGTGAACCAGGTGTTGGCGGGGGGCTCGATGCTGCTGATGGCCGAGGCGCTGGTGCTGGCGGCGGCGGAGGGATTGGACCTGGAGAAGACGCTGGAAGCGGTGAGTTCCGGCGCGGCGGGGAGCTGGACGTTGTCCAATCGCGGGCCGCAGGTGCTCGCGCGGGACTTCCGTCCGGGCTTCCGTATGGACCTTCAGTACAAGGATCTGCGCATTGTCATGCAGGAAGCGGAGGAGAAGGGCGTGCCGCTTCTGGCGACCGGCATCGCGACGCAGTTGTACGCGAACCTGATCAAGGAGGGCTTTGGCGGCGAAGGCAACCACGCCATCGTTCGTGCGCTGGAAAAGCTCTCGGGCGTGACGGTGGAGAAGGGGAAGTAGGCACGGATGAAATACTCCGTGAACTCCCTGCCACTCTGTTTCCCGTATGCCGAGTCTTTTCCGGGATCAGCCACGCCGTGCGAGGCGGTAGTGGGAGACGAACGGCAGAATTCGGGAGACGGGTGAAATCAGAAGTCGTCGCGCACCGTGAACAATTCGTATGCCACTCCGTAGCGCGGGATGCCTTCGGGGAGCTGGACGATTCCGTGGCGCAGGAGTTCGCCGTCGCGGATCTGGAGTTCCTCGGGGCGCAGGAAGTATTCCTTGTTGTCGCCGGTAACGCCGTTCTTGCGATCGCGGATGTATTGATATCCGAGGGTGACGGGTTCGCCCCCTTCGACGAGGCGGACGAATTGGTCGCGCGCCTGGCCGTAAAGGGGCTCGGAGGAAGTGAGCAGGTAGCCGGTGTTGGGGATTTCGGCGATGCGCATGCCGCCGTCCTCGAGCAGTGCCGGGGAACCGGCAACGCCGTAGTACACCTTGACGGGACCGGAGAAGCTGTCGGGGAGGACGTATCGCGTGGGGGTGCGCCGGGGGGCTTCAACGGAGTTGGCGCGCATCAGGTAGAGGAGGAGAAGAGTGAGGCCGGTGACCAGGAGTGTCATGACCAAGGGGGTCCACGACCTCTTCACGAGCGGGGCCGGGGGGATCTCGACGGTTTGCCGTGTCGTCATCGGCGCTTGCCTTCCTTGAGGACGATTTCGATCTCGTCGCGGAGGAGTTCGGCGCGCTGGCGCAGCGAGGGGTTCTCGTCGCGGCGGGCGATGTCGCGGATGGTGCCGCGTGCCTCGCGCGGGTTGGTGGCGGCGTACCAATCCATGGCCGCCCAGCGGACGTCGAGGTCCTCCATGGGGTCCGTGGCAATGGTGCGCAACTCGTCGAGCGAGGAGGGCGCGATGGTTTGCAGGCGCTGGCGCGCGGCGTAGCGGATGTCGTAGTTGTTGAAGGTGCGCGAGGCCTTGAGAAGGCCCCGGACGGAATCCGTCGTTGGCGGCGGAATGATGTAGCCGATGGTACGACGGCGCAACACGTCGGCGCGCGAGGGGACTTGCCTGCGTCCCTCGTTGGCGGCCCAGTTCTCGAATTCCTTCTGCACCACCCTGCGGCGGGCGATGGAGGTGCTTTCGGTGATGCCGTAATTCCGCCCGGTCACGACGAAGACGGTGGCAAAGGTGCCGCGCAGGCTGTCCTCGGTGACGCGCCCGGCGAACCCCACGAGGGGGGCGAGCCCGCGGTTGTCCTCGAGGAGCGCGAGGGCGATGGCGCCCTCGGTGACGAACTCGCCGCCCACCTCGCGCTGCATGGAGGCAAAGACGGCATCGGCGGCGCTGCGGTCCCCGATGAGGCCGAGGGCGACGATGGCGTTCAGGCGCAGGATCTTGGTCATGACGCCGCGCTGCTCGTCGACCTGCTCGATGGGAAAGACTTCGACATCGCGGTTGATGATGCGCTGGGCCCCCTGGGGGAGGTTGCCCTCCAGGATGCCGATGAACACGGGGACCGCGGCGGGTGCCTGGAGGAATCCAAGCTCCTGCAGGGCGGCGTTGGCGATCTCGCCCTTCATCCTGGGGTCGTTGGGGAGGCCGCGCCGGAGCGCCGCCTCGCTGAAACCCGTCTCGAGAAAGGCGAGCAGGGATGCCGCGTCGGTGTTGACGCCATGAGTGATCAGCAATTGGTGGCGCGACTGCTGGTTGCGGCGGGCGAGTTCGTGGAGGGCGAATTCCTGGGCGTGCGCGCCGCGAGGGGCAATCAGCGCGAAGAGCAGCACCGCCAGGAGGGCGATGACCGGTGTTCGATCGCGGGCCTGGAGGTTCATCGAACCTTGTACTCC
Source organism: uncultured Candidatus Sumerlaeota bacterium (assembly GCA_964440195.1). Lineage (GTDB taxonomy): Bacteria > Sumerlaeota > Sumerlaeia > SLMS01 > JAHLLQ01 > CAYTRP01. Next base: position 6,755 of record CAYTRP010000088.1, on the reverse strand, counting down.
CTCTCCACGTCGCGCTTCAGGTCGCGTTCCTTGATGTCGTGGCGCTTGTCGATGGTGTTCTTTCCCTTGGCGAGGCCGATCTGCATCTTGACGAGGCCCTTGTCGTTGAGATACACCTTGAGGGGGACGAGGGTCATCCCCTTGGCGGAGACGGCACCGGCCAGGCGGTCGATTTCCTTGCGATGCAGGAGGAGGCGGCGCTCGCGCACGGCGGGCTCGGAAAAGGCGGCGGCCTTTTCGTAGGGTTGGATGGTCATCCCGGTGATGAACATTTGGGTCCCCTTGGCGATGACGTAGGCTTCCTGGATGGAGCCGGTGCTCGCGCGCAGGGATTTCACCTCGCTCCCCTTGAGTTCCATGCCGACTTCGAGGGTCTCGGTGATCTCAAAGAGATGGCGCGCCTTGCGATTCTGGAGCAGAATGCGGCTGCGGTCGGCTTTTTCCTCTGTCTTCGGGTTCTTGGCCATGGGAGGGGGAGGATTCGGGAGGGAGGAGTCGGGAGTCAGGATGGGGGATGGGAATCGAGTACAGGCTACCAGACCTGTTGGGGGCGGGGCAAAGTTTGTTCCACTGGTTTGGGGAGCGGAATAAGGTCAGCGGGCGGTCTTGGCGCGGCCGTCGGCGGTGGCCTGGATGCGGCGCGCGCGCGCGAGGGCGTCCTCAAGGGCACGATCATAGGGTTTGCCGGCGCTGAGGACCCCGTCGACCTCCGTGTTGAGGATCTGGCGGACGGTGTCCCAGTAGGTCGGCGTGGGCTCGGAGGCGATGCGGTCGAGGAGGGCAACGGCGTTGGCGACGTTGGGATTGGCGAGGAGGTACTCGGCGAACTCCGGGACGTCGTTGGTGGCCCGGCGGATGGGCATGTAGCCGGTCTCGCGGGCCCAGGTGGCGTTTTGCGCGGGGCTGGCGAGGAAGCGGGCGAATTGCCACGCGCCCTGCTGCACCTCGCCGGGTATCTCGCTACGGCGGCTGAAGCCCCGCCGGAGGATGCCGACGTTGGTTCCCTGCGAGAGGACGAGGGGCGAGATGTCCTCGCTCGGCGGCGGGATGGGATAGGCGCGCCAGATGAAGCGCGTGCCCACGGCGGCGTCGTTGAAGGGGAAGGATGCCGTGGAGCCGACATACATGGCGACGCGGCCGGCGCCGAAGGCGCTGTTGAGGAAGGCGGGCTCGACATAGCCCGCGCCGTCGGCGCCGCGCACGAGGCCGACGAGGAAGCGCATGGCGGCCCGGCCATCCTCCCCGGCGAATAGAAAGGAGGTTTCGTCCTTGTTCATCATATTGCTACCGGCGGAGAAGAGGAACGGCGTGAAGGCCTCGATGTTGGGTCGCGCGGCAAAGCCATGGCGCGGCATGTCGGGGTTGCTCATGGCGCGCGCGGCGGCGCGCAGCTCGGTCCACGTGCGCGGGGCGGTCAGGCCCTTCTCGCGCAGCAGCGTCTCGTTGACGAAGAGCATGTAGAGGGACTTGTTGAAGGGGAGCGTCGCGAGGGTGGGCGTTCCCCGCGCGGGATCAAAGGTGTAATCGCCGTCGGCGAGCAGGAGGGGGAATTGGTTGTCGCCGAAGAAGGCGGGGATGAGGTCGGGAAGATGGTTCTCGCGAAAGTCGGCGTCGGCCTGGATAAAATTGTCGATCGGCTGGAGAACGCCGGCGCGGAGAAAGCGCCGCGTCCACGCGCCGTACATCTGGCTGATGGCCGGGGGGCGTCCGGCGTAGGTCGAGGCGATGAGCTTCTGGTTCAGGCTGTCGTAGTTCCCCTGGTAGATGCCCCGCACGCGATAGCGGTCCTGCGAGGCGTTGAAGGCGTCGATGATGCGGTTGAGGGAGGCGGCGTGGTTGCCGCCCATGGCGTGCCAGAACTCGACCTCGATGCGGCCATCGGCGGCGGTGAAATCCTCAAGGGTGCGGGTGGAGACGTTGCATGCAGAGACCAACAGGCCGAGCACGAGGGCCAGGAGGAGGATCGGAGGCGTGAGGAAGCGTCTGGTCAGGGTATTCATGGGTGCGCGGCTCCCGGGGTTCGGCACAGGCGGGTGTTAGAGTGCCCTTTCCGGGGGCGATTCGGCAACCGCAATCCTGCGGCGCCGTGCCCTTTCCCATTGGCCCACGCGGGAGCGTGCGGCTCGAATGGGCAATCGATTCTCCACCGGGCGGACCTCCCCTTTCCCATGATCGACAAGATTCTCCCCATTCTTCGGCAGGACGCGCGGTTGTCGGACGCGGAGATCGCCGGGCGCATTGGCTCGACGGCGGAGGCCGTGCACGCGGCCATCGAATCCGCGTGGCAGGCGGGCAAGATTCGTGGCTACCGCGTGATCGCGACGGACGAGGCGGCGCGCCGCGACGATGTGTGGAGCGTGGTGGAGGTGGGCCTGGTGCCCGAGCGCGAACGCGGCTTTGACCGGATCGCCGAGCGCATCGCGCGCTTTCGCGAGGTGGTCTCGTGCCGGCTGGTGAGCGGAAGCTATGACCTGCTGGTGGAGGTGAGGGGCCAGTCGCTGCACGAGGTGGCGGCGTTCGTGAGTGAGCGGCTCTCGACACTCGAAGGCGTGCGCAGCACGCGCACGCACTTCATGCTGAAGCGTTACAAGGAGGACGGGGTGCTGCTGTTCGGGGAGGAGAAGGTGGAGCGGTTGCCGGTCACGCCGTAAGGACGGAGGAGGTGTCCAATGAACCCAGTTGAAATCATCACGATGGAGCCGGGAAAACGCGGTGGCAGACCTTGTGTGAGGGGGATGCGAATTGCCGTCTCCGATGTGCTAGGCTGGTTGGCGAGTGGAATGAGCGAGGCGGAGATCCTGGCGGAGTACCCTGAGTTGACGCGAGAGGACATCCGCGCGTGTCTTTCGTATGCAGCGGAGCGTGAGCGCCGCATCATTGCGACAGCTTGATGAAGCTCCTGTTCGACCAGAACCTGAGCCATCGGCTGTGCCGGGACTTGGGAGATCTTTATCCCGGGTCATGTCATGTCAGGTCGGTTCACTGGGGCTTTCCGCGGCGACTGACAAGGCGATCTGGGTGTTCGCCCGGGACAACAGTTTCACGACCGTGACTCACGATGCGGATTTTGTGGATCTTGTGCTCCATTTTGGATTTCCTCCCAAGGTCATTTGGTTGCGATGCGGGAATCGACCAACCGTTTACATCGGGTCCTTGCTGAAGGCGCATCATGCGGAAATCACCCGGCTGGAAGCCGACCCCGACGCGGGCTGCCTTGAGATCTACAACGAGAGACATGTGTTTAGACCTCTCACGGAAGGCTGACTCTTGCCCTCTGAAATTCCAAGGCCTCATTTTCCCATGTGTCAAAAATCCTCCTCTGGAACGCCTGCCATGAACCGTTCTTCCCAGTTGTTGTGCCTCGCTTCGATTCTGTTGGTGCTCACGTCGTGTGCCTCGAAGGGGGTGCGGTTCGACTCGTCCTTCGAGTCTGGCAATGGCCACCGGTTCCAGGAGGTGGAGAAGGACGTCTACTCCTTTGAGCTGGAGCCGGACACGAACTCGGTGGACAACCAGTGGTTCATGTTCGACGTGGCGGGCGCGCGCGGCAAGGAGCTGACGTTCCAGCTCCTGAACACGGACAAGACGAACGTGCCGGGCCATTGGTCGCACATGCGGCCCGTGGTGTCGCGCGATGGCGGCGGGACGTGGGCGCGCATCGATGGCGCGACGGCGGCGGAAGGGAACACGTACACGTTCACGCACGCGTTCGAGAAGCCGCGCGAGCGGCTGGCGTTTCACTATCCGTACACGTTTTCGATGGGGCTGGAAAAAATGGACGAGTGGGCGGCGCATCCCGGCGCGACGCGCACGGTGCTGGGCCATAGCATCGAGGGGCGGCCCATCGTGCATTTCCGCGTGACCGACGAGTCGGTGGGATCCGATGCCGCAAAGCGCGGGATCTGGGTGGTGGGGCGCCAGCATTCGGCGGAGGTGACGGGGTCCTTCACGACGGAGGGCTTCATGGACTTCCTGCTGTCCGACGCGCCCGGGGCAGTGGCGCTGCGGCGCGGAACGGTGATCAACGTCGTGCCGTTCGCGAATCCCGACGGCGCGGTGGCCGGGAATTACCGCAACAACGTGGCGGGCGTGAACCTGAACCGCGTGTGGGACGGGAGCGCGTCGCCGGAGAAGTCGCCGGAGATCGTGCATGCGCAGCGGGCGCTGGATGCGTGGGTGGCGGCGGGGAAGCCGTATGACTTGTTTCTGGATTTCCACAGCACGAGCGGCGACGGGCCGCACTTTGCATTCCATTCGAACGAGCGGCAGGAACCGGCGGCGGCCGACGACCCGGCGAACTACTTCGAGGAGACGCGCGCGTTTCTGGCGCTGGTGAACAAGTATTGCCCGCACTTTCACCCGGAAAAGGGCGCGTCGGGCTCGGCGGACCAGAAGCTCGCCTATCACCGCCAGCGCGAGCAGTACGGCGTGATCGCACTGACGCCGGAGGGGACGTACAGCCAGGTGGGTCATGGGCCGGAAGCCCAGGAGTACCTCGATCCCGACCACCACCGCGAGGTGGGAGTGGGATTCGCCAAGGCCATCGTGGAGATGTACGGGCTGGGCAGGTAGACGAGTGAATGCCGCCGGCTTCGAAAATCCATAGGGCATTTGGAAATCGAAAAGCATCCATGAAGCGCGGGGGCGCGGGTTGGTTATCGCGCTTCCTGCGTCAGTACCCCACGGCCTGGCCGTCCTTGCGGGGATCGCTGGCGGCGATATAGCCGCCCGAGGGGTTGCGCAGGATGATCTGCGCGCCGCCCAGGGGGCTCTCCGCCGGGCGGATGTCGTGGCCCAGCGCGCGCAGGCGCGCGAGGGTGGCTTCGGGAAAGCCGGGTTCGACGCGCACGACGCGGCCGGGCTCGACACTCCAGCGGGGCGCATCGACGGCGGCCTGGGGGTTCTGGCCGTGGACGAGCAGGCGCAGCAGGACCTGGGCGTGGCCCTGGGCCTGGAAGGGCCCGCCCATGACGCCAAAGGCCGCCAGCGGGGCACCGTCGCGCGTGAGGAAGCCGGGGATGATCGTGTGAAAGGGGCGCTTGCGCGGGCCCACTTCGTTGGGATGGCCCGGTTCGAGGCTGAAGCCCCAGCCGCGGTTTTGCAGGCTGATGCCCGTGCCCGGGACGACGATGCCCGATCCGAATCCCCAGTAGTTGGATTGGATGAGGGAGACCATCATGCCCGAGGCATCGGCGGCGCAGAGGTACACGGTGCCGCCGGGGGGCGGGGTGCCGTGGCCTGGGTCGCGCGCGGTGCCGGGATCAACGAGGGCGGCGCGCGCGGCGAGGTACGCGGGGGAGAGGAGCGCGTCGGCGCGATGCACCATGTGTTGCGGATCGCCGATGTGGGCGTGGGTGTCGGCGAGGGCGAGCTTCATGGCCTCGATCTGGAGGTGCAGGCTCTCGGGAGAGTCGGGGGCGTGGCGGTCGATGCCATGGTGCGAGAGGATGCCAAGGGCCATCTGGGCGGCGATGCCCTGGCCATTGGGGGGGATCTCGTGGAGGGTGGCCGAGCCCGGGACGTCGAGGGCGAGAGGCTCGACCCAGTCGGCGCGATGCTCGTCGAGATCCCCGGGCGTCATGGCGCCGCCGCCCGCGCGGGCGTGGTCGATGATCCGTTTCGAAATTTTACCCCTGTAGAAGGATTCGCCAAGAGTGCCGGCAATTTCCTGGAGGGTGTTCGCCTGGCCGGGACAGACGAAGCGTTCGCCCGCGCGCGGCGCCCGCCCGCCGGGGAGGAACGCCGCCATGTCGGGGTATTGGGCGAACGTCTCGGGGACGGTACTCCATCCCTGGGCGACGACGGGTGAGACGCTGAACCCCTGGCGGGCGTATTCGATGGCGGGGACAAAGAGATCGGCAAAGGCGAGGCGGCCGAAGCGCTCGCTCAGGGCGACCCACGCGGAGACGGCGCCGGGGACGGTGACGCTGTCCCAGCCGCGCATGGGCATGCGGGCGCGTCCGGCAAAGCGCTGCGGTGTCCACGCGGCGGGCGCGCGTCCCGAGGCGTTGAGGCCGTGCAGGCGCGTGCCGTCCCACACCTGGGCAAAGGCGTCGCTGCCGATGCCGTTCATGGTGGGCTCGACAACGGTCAGGGCGATGGCGGCGGCGAGGGCCGCATCGACGGCATTGCCGCCCTGGAGGAGCATGCGCAGGCCGGCCTGGGCCGCGAGCGGCTGGGACGTGGCCACGACGTTGTCGGCCAGGACGGGCGAGCGGCGTGAGGCAGCGGGAAAAGACCAATCCACGGGGGGCCGAGACCTGATGGGATGTCGGGCGGACAGATTCGGATGCCATGTTTCCGGCAGGGGCGCGAGACGAAAGTGGGGGATGCAGCGGCGTTTGCCGCGGGCGGCCTGCTGCACGCCTTGGAGCACCGACAGCGCCACGGTCAGCAGGCAGCACAGCGCGATGGCTCATGGGCATGCGCCTGTTGGGGCAACTGTTGAAGCCCCCGGAGGAGTCCTTACCCAATCCGCGTCGCCAGCCACGTGTCCTGCGGCAGCGTGCTGAACGCCGGTTGCAGCGTGATGCGCGCGATGGCGGCGGGGTTCAGCAGCGTCACGCCATGCGGCGGCAGCGCCAGACGGATGAACGGCTGGGTGAGGACGCGGCTGATGCGGTTGATGCGCTCCAGGGGGGCGACCAGTTCGCTAGCGATGCGGGCGTGGACGCTATGGTTGCCGAGCAGACCGATCTGGACGCCGCCGATGTAGATGTCCCCTTCGCGGCCGCCGACCACGGCGTCCTCGAAGG
>CAYTRP010000087.1:0-10196 GCA_964440195.1 uncultured Candidatus Sumerlaeota bacterium | reverse complement strand
GCAGAAGCTCTTCGCGGAGATGAGGCAGGCGCGCGCGCTCCTTGATGGCGTGATCGCCCAGCACCCCGACCTCTGGGAGCCCTATCTCCTTCGGGGGACCGCGCTGCGTCGCCTCGGCGAAGCGGAGGCGTCACGCGCCGACTTCGAGAAGGTGCTCTTGGTCGTTCCCGAGCAACCGAACGCCCTGATCAATCTCGCGATCCTTTCGCAGGAGGGCGAGCAACTCGAACCGGCGGTGGATCTCGCCACTCGCGCGGTGGCCGCGTCCGGCGGGGATTGGACCATTTCCCTGACGGCGGGCTTTGTCTACCTCGAGGCGGGAAGCTGCGAAAAGGCCCGCGAGATGATTCGCGAAACGCGCCGCCGCCTGCCGCGTGGCTACCCCGAGGATCCGACACTGGTCCTGGCCGACGAGATCGACGCGATCTGCGGGTAGCCGAAGGTGGACTACCTTCCCGACTCTCCGAGGCCCTTGCCCGGTCGATAGCTCTTCGACGCTCCACGGGGAATGGACAGTGTCTTCCAGGCGTCCTGCTTTCGCATGCGCGCCAGAACGACGATCTGCCCGAGATGGTAACTGATGTGCTGGATCTGACGATGCAGCGCTTCCAGAACGGTATGTTCCTGACCCCTTATCGTAACCGTTGAGGCGAGGTCTTCGGCGGTCAGGCCGTCCACTGTCTGAAGGAGGCAATGCCACCCGGCCTCCCACCAGCCGATGAGATCGGCCAATGTCGCGGTCGCGGGTTGAATGAATTCCGAGTCGCGGTCGCGCCACGGCTTCTCGCCATCCGACGCGAGGAAATCCGTCCATCGCGACAGCATGTTTCCGTGGAGGTGCTTGACGAGGACGGCGATGCTGTTGCCCCCCTCGTGCGGTAGCCAAAGCCAGTCCTTGAGATCCAACTGCTCAAGGGTGCGGTCCCCGGTGGCCTTGAGCGACCGGAAGAGATGTCGTGCCGAATCGAGTGTGTGTTGCTCAAACTGCATGATCGCATCTCCATTGCGGTGGTTCGGGCTCGACCACGGCGGGGGCGGAGGGAACTCTCGATGGACTCGCACCGGGAGGAAGCGCCATGGGAATTACCCGTTCGGTCCTGACGGTCCTGACATCCATTTTGCTCATTGTCGCGCCCGTGACGGGCATTGCCCAAGACGCACAGCAGGATGCTTCCTGGCCGGGTCCTCCGGTGCGCAACGGCCGACAGAGCTACTTTGGGCTCAACGGCACCAAGATCTTTCACATTCCCGAGGACGCGGACAAAGTCAACCAGCGCATTGGGTGGATGCGGGAACTCGGCGTCCATTGGGACCGGATCGACATGTGGTGGCATGTGGTCGAGCCCACAAAGGGTGAATTTGACTGGAGCCGGCCGGACCATTGCCTCGGCACGTTGGAGAAAGCCGGCATTCAGTGGTATCCCATCCTTTGCTACGGGGCGGGTTGGTTTCCCAAGGATGAGATTGGTCCCCAGACGGACGAGGATTTCGAACTGTATCAACGCTATGTCGAAGAGGCGGTGAGCCGCTACAAGGGACGCGTGCCCGAATGGGAGGTTTGGAACGAGCCCAACGTTCCGGATTTCTGGCGCCCGAATCCAAACCCCACCGATTACACGCGGCTGCTGAAGGGTGCCTACACCGCCATCAAGAAGGCCGATCCCGATGCCAGGGTGGCCGCGCCCGCGATCGCGCCGTTGGGTGCATGGGATCGCAAATTCGTCGAACGCATGTATCAGTTGGGCGCGAAGGACTCGTTCGACGTGTTTGATTACCACTATTATCGCAATCACGAACCCGAGAAGCAGGTGCCCGCCGAGCTGGCGGAGATTCGCGCGGTCATGCATCGCTACGGGGACGAGAAGCCGATCCACATCAGCGAGTCGGGCGTGTCGTCCATTCACGAGGGGATAATCGACCAGGAGCGCCAGGCCGCCTTGGTCGTCCGCAACCAGTTGCTCGCGCTGGCCCTGGGCGTGGAGAGGTTCTATTACTTCGACCTGCAGAACTGGCGCGACACGATGGAGACTTGGGACGGGCAGTTGGGCCTCGTGACGGCGGCGGGGGAGCGAAAGCCCTCCTTCCACGCGTATCGCACCCTCGTCGGGATGACGGATTACAAGGACTTCGTGGGCAGAGTGCTGGGGCTGGGAAGCGGCATCCACGGGGTGCTTGTCCGCGATCCGGAGACGGAGGAATACACCCTGGCCGTGTGGCTCGAAACTCTCGATGCGGAGGCGACGATTACGCTTGAGGTGGCTTCGCTGCCCACGGGCGTTCGCCTTGTCCACCCCGACGGAACGGAAGATGTCTTTCCCGCCAACGATGCAAGTGCCTCCAGCGGACGCGTGTACGTTGAAGTCATGCGCGCCCCGCGATACGTGCGCGGGGTGGATCCGATGGCCTACCTCCCGGATGCCGGCGTCGGGTTCGCCCGGGAGCATACGATTCTCGCGCCGGCCGAAACGGTGGAACTGGGATGGCGGGTCTCGCCACTCCTCCGGAACCCGATGATCAGCGTGCAATCCATCGAGGCCCCCGATGGGATTTCATGGGATGCCGGGACACGGAAGCTGTCGATCGGCACACAGGTTGTCCCCGGTCTCAAGACATTGGCCGTGCATCTCACGGTGGAGCACGGGGATGGGACGGACCGGCGCCAAGTGGTCCTCACCCGCGAGGCGACCATCGAGATCACCCGCCAGGTGGAATTGGCCATCCGCCCCTTTCTTGAAGGCGGCCGGCTCAAGGCGCGCCTGCAGGTCAGCAACCAATCCGCGCGCCGCCTTGAAGGGATGCTGAATGTCGAGGAAGCGGTCCTGCGTCGTCGTCCGCGTTCCCTCGGGCCCGCGCGCACCCTTGGCATCGAGGCGGGCCAGGCATTCGAGCACGAGGTGGAACTGCCCACGGATGAGATCGCGGCCTACACGGAGCCCGCGGAGATGCGGCTGCACTTCGGAGTTCACCGCAGCCCGCCGTTCAGGATTCATCCCGTCCCCCTTGGGGCAAATGGCCCCGAAGTGGATGGCGATCTTTCGGATTGGGCCGGCATTCCCGAGATGGCGATCGATGACGTCTCCCAATTTGTCGAGGGCAATGTGGAAGGTTGGTCGCGGGAAACCGCCTCGGCGCGCGCGCGCGTGTGGCTCACTCCCGATGCGTTGAACTTCGCGGCGACTGCCCGCGATTCGAGCCCGGTGCACAATCCCCACCCGGCGGGAGGCATCTGGCGGGGCGACTCCTACGAGTTGTTTGTCGGCCTGAAGGGGCCCACAACCCGGGCGGTCATTGACAAGGATTTCGAGTACCAGATCGGGATCGCCCCCCAGCACGAGGGCGACAAGGGCCCCGTGGTATTCTGGTTCCACGTGGACAAGGTCATTGATGATGCAAAGGTGGCGGTGGCGCCAACCGGGGATGGCTGGATCATCGAGGCCTCGATCCCCTGGTCCGCCATCGGGGCAGCGGACCTTGTTCCCGCGGCGGGCGATTTCATCGCGCTGGACGTGAAGTACAATGACGGCGACCCGCACGAGCCGATCCCGGCGGGAAACACCGGCGGCAGGAGACTCGTGTGGAACGGAACCGCCTCCAACTGGATCGACTCGTCGAAGTGGGGGATGGGAGTCGTAAAAGAAGAGTGAAGTGTGAAGGGTGAAATATCTTTTTCTGGGATCGCCAGGCTCCTGCCTGGCAGTCGGGCCAATCGCCTGGGACTCGGGCAACGGCGGCATCTTATTCCGTTGGGTTGTCCAACAGGCCCTTGGCCGCGTCACCGCGCTCCTGGGCAAATCCGGGATGGGCGCTGCTCCACGACCACTCTTGAGCATCATGCACCAGACGCGCCTTCACCGGATTCCGATGAATGTAGTTCACAACCGCATGGAAATGACGTTCATCCCTGATGTAGCGGTCCCAATACTCCCGATGCCATACGCGAGGGGAATCGGTCGTGGTCACGTTTGCGAACTCATTGATGAATCTGCCACTTCCACGACTTCACGATCTGGCCGATGGAATATCCTTCCACCGCCTGCAACAAGGCATGAACATGATTGGGCATCACGGCCCAAGCGAACAACATGTATCGAACGCCATCAAAATGCAGGAGCGTTTCCTGCATTTTGTCCGCGATTTCCGGTTGAAGCAATGGACAGGCACCATGTCCCGCGTCCAACCAAGCTTCGAGCCTTCGTCTCTTCTCGACATCCCGTTTGTCAGGGGTGATGGATTCCAATTCCTGCTCGATTCGCAGCAAAGCGTTGGGAGGGAGCGAGTCGGCGAGGTGAAAGGTCACATGCTGCACGGTGCCCGGCTCTTCCAGGTGAGGCATGTAGCCGCGGCTTTTCCACCATCCTATTCGTTCCTCTTTGTAGTCAGGATTGTACATGGCGGTCCAGCCGGATGGTTGTTTGGGTCAAGTCGTGTGGCACTTGGCCCGTCTGCCAGGCAGGAGCCTGGCGAGCCCAGGAGATGAAGCCCCATAGTTGTTGGCAGGGCGCATTGGTTTCATTCCCTGACCTGGCCATCGCCCAGGACGATCCACTTCGGAATGGTCAACTGAAGCAGGCCCATCGGGCCTCGCGCGTGGAGGCGGTCGGTGCTGATGCCAATCTCGGCGCCGAGGCCGTATTCGCCGCCGTCGGCGAAGCGCGTGGAGGCATTGACGTGCAGGCAGGCGGAATCGACGCGGCGCATGAAGGCATTCGCGCGATTCCAATCCCGCGTGACGATGGCTTCCGTGTGATGCGAGCCATGGATGTTGATGTGATCGACGGCTTCGTCGAAGGAGTCGACGACCTTGATCGCGAGAATCTTGTCGAGGTACTCGATGTCCCAGTCCTCGTCGGTCGCGACCTTGACGGCAGGGTGATGAGGACGCGTCCGTTCACAACCGCGCAACTCGCACCCCGCGTCGTGCAGGGCGGCGAGGCATCGGGGAAGAAGCCCCTTCGCCACCGATGCATGCACCAATAATGTCTCGGCGGCGTTGCATACCGACGTCCGCTGCATCTTGCTGTTCAGGACGATCTTGATGGCCATGTCAAGGTCGGCGGAATCATCCACATACACGTGGCAGTTTCCATCCAGATGCTTGATGACCGGGATGGTGGATTCTTCGGTGATGCGTCTGATGAGGCCCTTGCCGCCGCGCGGGATGATGAGATCAATGTAGCGGTCGGCACGAAGCAACGCTCCGACGGCTTCGCGGTCGGTTGTCGGGACGAGTTGGATCGCGCCGTCGGGGATGCCCGCCTCGCGGCAGCAACCGGCCATGATGCCGGCGAGAATCGTGTTGCTGTGAAAGGCCTCGCTTCCGCCCCGCAGGATGACGGCGTTGCCCGACTTCAGGCAAAGTGCCCCGGCATCCAGTGTCACATTGGGGCGCGATTCATAGATGATCCCGATGACGCCGATGGGCGCGCGCAGTTGGCCGACCTTCAGGCCGTTGGGGCGGATACGCACGTTGTCGATTTCGCCAACGGGATCGGGGAGCGCCGCGATTTCCCGTGCGGCCGCAATGATGCCATCGATGCCCTTGTCGCGCAGGGCGAGCCTCTCGACCATCGGCTCGGCGAGCCCGCGCGCGCGGGCGGCGTCGAGATCGCGCGCGTTCTCCTCCCGGATACGGGCGCGCTGTGAATCGAAGGCGCGGGCCATGCGTTCTAACGCATCATTTTTTGCCGCCGGGGTCACGGCGGACAATTCCAACGCGGCGCGGCGGGCGCGTTGACCCATCTCCTCGATGAGTTGCGCGGGCGAAAGATCGGTGGCGGTCATTGCGGTCTTGGGCTCCTCCGGGCCGGGGCGGGAGCCTTCCCCGGCGGAGAGGGATTGCGCAAGCCCGACCTCTTCCGCCAATCTTGACGCATGGCCGCGTTCCCGGTTTTTCTTGATCGCCGTCTCTGGTTTCCGTCTCCGGATCGCGCTCCGGCGGATGGGTTGGTGGCCGTGGGTGGCGACCTCTCGGTGGAACGGCTACTCCTTGCCTACAGCATGGGGATTTTTCCGTGGTATTCGGAGGAGACACCCATCTTGTGGTACAGCCCGAATCCCCGCTTTGTGCTGAAGCTCGACGAATGGCATCTCCCCGCGCGGCTGGAGCGCACGATACGCTCCGGTCGTTTTGAGGTCCGTTTCGATTCTGCCTTCGGGGAAGTGATCGCCGCGTGTGCCTCCGTGCCGCGCCCCGGACAGGACGGGACATGGATCACCGAGGACATGAAGTCAGCCTATTGCACCCTGCATGAGACCGGCCATGCGCACTGCGCCGAGGCGTGGATGGACGGCAGGCTGGCCGGAGGGATATACGGCGTTTCGCTGGGCCGGATTTTTTTCGGCGAGTCCATGTTCCACACGGAACGGGATGCGTCAAAGGTGGCGCTGGCGGCGCTGGTGAATCGGCTTCGGAGCCGGGAGTACCATCTGCTTGATTGCCAGCAGGAAACCGGGCACTTGGCGCGCTTCGGGGCCCGGGCGATCACCCGGGCGCACTTCCTTCGTCTCTTGGACGAAGCCTTGCAGCTTGAGACCGAGGCCGGTTCATGGCAGGAATGAAGCCACCGTCAAAAAACGGCGATGACATCGCGCTCCTCCGCCGGGGGCGGGGGCAGGTAAAACGCATAGGGATTGGCCGGGGTGAAGGGGTCGCCGGGATTGGTGCCGTCAACACTCAACGGAATGGGCGCCACGTCGCCGGTCCATGTGTTGAAGTCGAACTTCTGGCGGTCCAGCAGCCGGACGCGGTTCACGGGTCCATAGATCAGGGGCAGGTTGGGCGCCACTTGCGTGCGCTGCGTGGCGGGTGTCTCCCACATGATGAAGACTTGGCCGTTTCCGACCACGGTTCCGAGATTGTCCTTGTCGATCCACAGGGAGGTGGCCTCGTCCATGGCGATGGAGCGCATGGTTTCCGCGCGCCCGTCCTGCACCAATCTGGCCATCCAGGACAGGGGGCGGCCCATGCGATCGCGCTGGAGGAAGTGCTGGTCGGTGATGACCGACCGCAGCACCTCGGTCTCGATGAAGACATTCGCGGGGTTGTTTCCGCTGCGATAGGGGTTGGCGATGGCCTGTGCGCCCGTGGGGGCTGAACCCGAGGGGGCGAAGATGAACTCCCCGAGGATTGCCTCACCCGCGCTTGTGCCTCCGATGATGGCTCCACGGTCCCACGCGCGCTGGAGGGCTTCCTGGGTGCGCGTGTTGCGCCAGGCGTTCAGGTGGGTCGTCTGGCTTCCCCCGGCGAACCAGATGAACTCGGCGGTGTCGATGGCCCAGACCGCGTAGTCGGAGTTTGCCTTGGTGGTCGAGTCGAGAAGGATGCTCTCGACGGAGTTGGGTTTGAAGGTGCCCGAAAGCATGTTGTACAGGTAGTTGTTGTAGCCATCGGAGCCGCTCGTGCGCAGGACGACGGTGTCCCCCCCGCGGGCTGCGGGCAGCGCGAAGCGGCTGAAGGCATTTGAAACGTCCGAGCCGCCTCCCATCAGGAGAAGGGCGGGTCCATCCGCGGGCACCACCCGATCGGCCGGATCGCCCGTGATCCAGACACTGAGGTTTCCCGGCTTGGCGGGCCGGGGGCCGAAATCCGCCACTGCCGGGAGCGTCAGGAGGGACAATGCCGCGCCAAGGAGAAGAAATCGGCTTGGCAGGAGAGCAGGGGCAGGTTGATGAATCATGGGAATGACCCGGAGTGAGGAATCGATGATGCCAGAGGCTGGACCAGCCACCTTTCCCGTGAAAGCAGGAAGTGCCGCTTCGGCGGATTTTTTTGATCGAATCCTGAATTCCACCCCTGATGGCATCATGGTGATCGATCCGGATCGGCGCATCCTGATCTTCAACAAGGCGTGCGGCGACCTTCTTGGGCGCGATCCCGGCGAAGTGATGCGGTCCAACTGCATGTGCGGCGACGTGGTGAATTGCCATCTGGAGGACGGCACCTCGCTTGCCACGACGACGCTTTGTCCGGCGAAGGAACTCTTTGAAGGCCATGTCGAGTCGCAGGTCGAAGAGATGCTCGCCACGACGGCCAGCGGTGCCCAGCGATGGATCGAGACGAGCTACAGCCCCGTGCGCAATGACCGGGGGGAGGTCGAGTTCGTCATCGGCATCCTGCGGGACGTTCACGAGCGCAAGCGCCTGGAGTCGCGCCTGCGCGAGGCGGAGAAGCTCGCCTCGCTGGGAGAGCTGACCGCCGGGATCGCCCACGAGATCAAGAATCCTCTCGGAATCCTCCTGTCGTCGGTGGAGTTGATCCTGGACGAGACCCGCCCAAAACACATCCAGCGCGAGGCGGCGGAGTACATTCGCGAGGAGGTCAAGCGCCTCGACGACCGCATTCGCGGCTTCCTGCGCTTCGCGCGGCCAAGCCCCACACGGCTTGAGCCGACCGTGTTGAATGGACTCCTCCGGCGCATGGTCGAGGGATTTCGCCAGGGCTTTCCCGATGCCGCCTTTGAATTGGACCTGCAATGCCCCGAGTTCATCGTGATGGTCGATCCCGACCAGATGCAGCAGGTGATGACCAACCTTGTCCTCAACGCGCTTGAGGCCGCGCCGGTTTCTCCCCGCCTGCTCATTGCGACACGCTGCCTGGGCGATGAGATTCGCCTGGAAGTGCACGACTCGGGCCCCGGAATTTCCCGGGAGATCCGGTCGCGGATCTTCAATCCATTCTTCACGACCAAGGCGGAAGGGACGGGTCTTGGCCTCGCCATCGTCCTGCAAATCACCATGGCTCATGGGGGCCGGGTGACGGTGGGCGATTCTCCGCTGGGTGGCTGCTTGATCGCGATCGCGCTTCCACTCAATTCCACGATCATTGAGTAGGGGAGCGGGACACTTGTAAAAAGAGAAGCCGCCCCCGGGGGGGAGGCGGCCAGGTCAAGCATTGGGATTGATGTGAGATCAGCCGGCCAGGGAGGCCACGTGCTCGCGGGTGCGGGCCTTCTCGGCTTCATCCCTGGTGACTCCCAAGAAGACATCCCATGTCGAGCGGGCCTGCGGGATATGGCCGGCCTTTTCGTAGCACACGGCAAGATTGTAAATGGCGTCGACGAGGTTCGGATCGATTTCGATGGAGCGCTTGAAGTGGAGGATTGCTTCGCCATAGTTTTGCTGTGCGGCGAAGTGGCAGCCAAGGTTGTAGAGGTCCACGGGTGAGCTGGCCTCGTTTCCCCAGTCCCTCATGGCCAGGGCACGCTCCGCCGGGCTTATGGAATTGATGAGTGTCACTCCGAAGAGCTTGAGGGCCGCTTCCTTGTTCTTCGTCATCAGTTCGCGATAGACGCCCAGATTCTTCTCGTACAGGTCGCTTTCCTTGCGTGCCATGTGCTGCTCTCCGGTTTATTGAGGGGCCGACTGGACCCGCCACGTTCCAACGGGGGCGGGAGTCTGGGGAGGGGTCGGAGCCCCTGTCGAGGGAAATCACGAAAGCCTTGCATCGGGGGGGACGCCATTGTTACCCAGTGGCGTCCCCTGCGGGAACACTTGATTTTCACCCCCTGCGGAGCTTTGCCACCGCCTCCGGGAGATGGGCTGATATGACCTCCATGCCAGGCAACCGGGTTGTCACCTCGCCGGGAAGTGCAAGGTTGGCGTGGGTCCTGACCGTCCTGCTGCTGGTACTTGGGACCGGGGGACTCCTCGCGCAGGAGGACGGAAGCTGGCGTCTGGTTGTGCGGCATGATGTTTCCCAAGCCGAGGCCGATCGGATCCGCCGGGCGCTGGGTGATCTGCCCGACATGGAAACGCAACCGGTTCCCGGGGGGGGCGTGAACCTCTACGTTGGCCGGTATGCCACGGAAGCAGAGGCAACGCAGGCCCTTCAGCGTTACCTTGATGAGGGTCTGCGTCTCGGCACCGTTGGGTTTGTCCCTGCTGCCGGGCCCACTCCCTTGCCGTTGACCCCGACCCCGCTTCCTTTTCCTTCACCGACCCCGCTTGCTTCACCGGCCCCGACGCCTCCTCCCGTTGAGACGGGCACTGTCCCGCCCCCGACTCCGCAGCCTCTTGGGTTGGTCTCCGCTCCGGCATCCGTTCCCGCTGGCGGTGGAACGGAACTTCCATGGGGACTCATCCTCGGAATCGCCGGGGGTGTTTTGATCGTTGGGGGAGGAGCCTATTACCTTCTCAAGCGTCGCGACGGCGTCCCCGTTCCAGCGGAACCCGTCCCGGTAGCTCGTCCGTCGTTTTTG
>CAYTRP010000086.1:0-10231 GCA_964440195.1 uncultured Candidatus Sumerlaeota bacterium | reverse complement strand
CAAGAAAACGGGCAAGGGCCTCGGCCGAGGCCGCGAAATCACCGGTTGGAAGCAGCAGCGCCCCGCCCGTCTCGTGCAGGATCCCGGCGGCGGCACCCGACGCGGGAACCATCGCGAGGATGGGGCGGCGCGCGGCGAGGTACTCGAAGACCTTCTGGCTGACCATGATGTCGGCGCCTGGGCCTTCCTCCAGGAGAAGCAGGAGCGCCTCGGCGCGGCGCTGCTCCGCCACGATCTCGCGAAAGGGGATCGGCGGAAGGAACTCGACAACGCCTCCGAGGCGATGCAGGTCGCGCAGCGCGTCCAGTTCGGGGGTCGGCTCGGTGCGCAACAAGACGGCGAGCTTGTCGCGCCACTCGGGTTCGCGCGCCAGGAGCCCCGCCAACGCGTCGAAAAACGGGCCGGCGGTGCGGCGGCCGAAGAGCGTGCCGGTGTAGAGGATCGTGAACTTGCCGGGCCGAAGCGGTTCGCCACGCGGCGCGTCGGGCTCCACCAACAGCCCATCGTCAAATCCGTTCGTGATGGTCACAACCGGTCGCCGACGCGGTGGTCGGAGCGATTGCAGGTGGCGCGTGATGGGGGGCGACACGGTCACGATGGCGTCGGCCGTGCGCGCGGTCCAGCGTTCGAGGGCGTGTTGTGCCCATGCCATCACCGCATTGCCGGGGTCGTGAAATGCGGGGTTCTGCGTCCACCCATCGCGAAAGTCCGCCACCCAGCGCCGACCCGTGGCCCGCGCGATCAAGCCCGCCGCGACATGGGCGCTTTGCGGGTAATTGGACGAGACGATGACCTTGATCGATGGATGACGCCGCACGAGGCGAATGCCCTCGCGCACGGCGAACGGAATCCACCCGCAACGGTCGTCGGGGATGAAGGCGTGACGGCGAAGAAGGGCCAAGGCCGTTTTTCGTTCTTCGTTCTTCGTTCTTCGTTCTTCGTTCGGGGGTTGAGAGGCGCGGCGCGGAGAAGACGGGGTTGTTTGCTGATTGTCGATGGGCGGACGCCATCGCTCGATTGTGCGATACGGATCGAGCGATTCCGTGCGAATGATCGGCACGCTGCGGAACCAGGGTTCCTCGATGACCGAGGGATCAAAGCCCGCCCCTCTCCCCGGCCGGCAGGCGAGGACCATCGGGTGCAGGTCGTGTTCGGGAAGATAGCGCAGCCACGACACCAGCCGCCGCACGCCCGGCCCGTCGGGAGGAGCGAAGTAAGAAATGAGAAGAGTGAAGGGCGAGAAGAAGGGTGAAGAGCGAGAAGAAGGGTGAAGAGTGAAGGGTGAAGAGTGAAAATCAGAAGACAAACACAATTCAAACGGCTCCGCCGTCTCATCCACTCGCTGCGTCATGGCTTGTCGTTGTTTCACTCTTCACCCTTCACCCTTCCTCAAAGCATGTGGCACATCATGGCGTCCCGCAGCTTGGGTTCGAACCAGGTGGACTTGGGGGGCATGAGGCCGCCTTCGTCGGCGATGGCCATGAGTTCCTCGATGCTGGTCGGGTACATGGCAAAGGCGATGGCGAATTGGCGCGCGTTGACAAGGCGCTCGAGTTCCTGGATGCCGCGGATGCCGCCGACGAAGGAGATGCGCTTGTCGGTGCGCGGGTTGCCGATGGCGAAGAGCGGCGCGAGCACGTGGTCCTGCAGGATCGACACGTCGAGGCGCGCGACAGCGTCGGGGCCGTGCTGCAACTCGTTCTTCCACGTCAGCGCGTGCCAACGGCCATCGAGGTAAAACGTCACCTCCCCCTTGTGCATGGGGTTGCGACCGTTGAGCAGGTTGGTGACCTTGCCGAATTGCGCGAGACGTTCCAGTGCGTGGTCGGCGCTGAGTCCGTTCAGGTCCTTGATCGCGCGGTTGTAGCCAAGGATCTGCATCTGGTTGTGCGGAAAGGACACGGCGAGGAAGAAGTTATAGGGTTCCTGGCCGG
The DNA here is from genome assembly GCA_964440195.1 of uncultured Candidatus Sumerlaeota bacterium. Taxonomy (GTDB): domain Bacteria; phylum Sumerlaeota; class Sumerlaeia; order SLMS01; family JAHLLQ01; genus CAYTRP01. Next base: position 8,297 of record CAYTRP010000086.1, on the reverse strand, counting down.
TGTGTTGGGGATTGGACGCGGCGCGCTCGCGCGCGACGCGGCTGGCCGCCGCGCTGCGATGATGTCCGTCGGCGATATACAACGCGGGAACGGCGCGAAACGCCGCCGCGAGGGCGCGGATGTGCTCGTCGTCGGACACGACCCACGCCGTGTGGCGCACATCGTCATCGGCGACGAAGTCGACCTCGGGCTCGGCGGCGGTGAGACGATGCACCAGTTGGTCCACCTCGGGCGTCGCGCGATAGGTCAGGAACACCGGCCCCGTCTGCGAATGGAGGATGTTGATGTGGCGCGTGCGGTCGTCTTCCTTGTCGGGGCGGGTGAGTTCGTGCTTCTTGACGAGCCCGCGATCATACTCGTCGCAACTGGCCACGGCGACGACACCGGTCTGGCTGTGGTGGCCCATGACCTGACGGTAGAGGTAGTAGCAGGGCTTCGTGTCCTGAAAAAGCCGTCCGGCCTCGATCAGCTTGCGCAGGTTCGCGGCACCGTGGGCATAGACCGCGTCGCCGTAGGGATCGACGCCGGGGGGCAGCTCGATCTCGGGGCGCGACACGCGGAAGAAGCTGAGGGGATTCCCCTCGGCGGCGGCGCGGGCCTCCTCCGTGTTCACCACATCATAGGGGAGCGCGCAGATCGCCCGGGCCGACGAAGGAGTCGGGCGCAGGGCGGGGAACGGCTTGAGAATGGCCATCGATGCCTCCGGTGGAAGATGGACAAGTGGGGCTGCCCGCGAATCCGCACGGGCGTCCCCGCACGGGTTCACTCTCACGCTGCAAGCGCCCCAAGGGGCAACGGCTGATTCAAGGCGCGCGTGGCCGCATCCCGGAGTTGTTCCCGGCCGGATCAGGCGGCCTGCCAAATCCACGGAAAAACAAGACCAAGCACTGAGTTCGCGGAGAAAAAAAAGGAAAGGATTAACGGGATGGAAAATCGTTGTTGGCCCGTGTCTCGGTGCTTCCAATCTGTCAAGGCTCCGCCGCTCAAGTGCAAATCGACGAACGCCCCGGCAGCCGTTGGTTTGCTTGGGACTGGCTGGTGCCGGAAGCAAGCTTCCAGCGCCAAAGCGGCAGCAAGCCTCCTTCGCCGAGGCTACGGAGCCCGTGGCTGCACGCAGTCCAAAGAGCCCTTCAAGGTAACTTGGGCGTGCCGCCCAAGACCAACCACCCCCCAACGAAGAACTCAGAACGTAGAACGAAGAACGAAAACGCGGAACCGATTTCCGACTTCCAGTTGACCAACACGCCCCCCCAAACCAAGAACTCGAAACGAAGAACCCGGAACTTTCCCTTATGTCCATGACCGTCGAACAACTCCACCGCGAAGCCCTCGCCCTCCCGCCCGAAGAGCGCGAGGAACTGGTGATCCGCCTGTTGGACGAACGGGCCTCCAACGACGAAGCGCCGCCGCCCGGCCCCGAATGGATGGCCGAGATCCGCAGGCGTTCCGACGAGATCAACGCCGGCCGGGTCGAACTCCGCGATCCTTTCGAGTTCCTCGCCGAACTGCGCGCGAAGCTCGGCCTTCGTTGAGACGGTTCGGCCTTCATCCCGGCGCGGAGCGGGAGGCCGAAGAGGCGGCCCGCCATTACGCCGGGCAAAGTCCCGAAACCGCCCAATCGTTTGTATCCGCCCTCGAACGATCCATTCGTCTGGTCATCGAATTCCCGAACACCTGGCCAAGGGTTTCGGAATCCGTGCGGCGCCGCCCCATCGAGGGGTTTCCTTACTGGATCGTTTACCAGATGCGGGACGAGTCGTTGAGAATCCTCGCCATCGTCCATGAAAGCCGCCGCCCCGGCTATTGGAAGGAAAGGGTGAAGGATGATTCGTGATTCGCCGCTCGTGCAAAACCTCCCCGCCCACCCCAACGAAGAACTCAGAACGTAGAACGAAGAACGAAAAACGCGGAACTGATTTTCCACTTCCAGTTGACCAACACGCCCTCTATAACGAAAAACTCGGAACTCAGAACTCGGAACCCGGAACTGTTTTTATGTCCATGACCGTCGAACAACTCCACCGCGAAGCCCTCGCCCTCCCGCCCGAAGAGCGCGAGGAACTGGCCATGCTCCTGCTGCACGACACCGAACCGGACCCCGAAATCGAAAAGGCGTGGATCGAGGAATGCCGGCGGCGCATCGAGCGCCAGCGCGCGAATCCCGTCCCTCTCAAGGACGCCTTTGAGTTCCTCGCCGAGCTTCGGCAAAAACTCGGCCTCCAGTGAAGGGCATCGAGCTTTACCCGGAAGCCGAGCAGGAAATGGAGGAAGCGACCCGCTATTACGCGGAGCGCAATCCCGTGGCGGCCAAATTCTTTGTCGAGGCATTCGAGGCCGCCATTCGCGCCATCCTCGAATTCCCCAATGCCTGGCCGCGACTTCATGACAACGTCCGGCGGCGCTCAATAGACGGCTTCCCGTACTGGGTCATTTACGAAGCCACCGAAACCACCGTGGAAGTCATCTCCATCAGCCATTCCAGCCGCCGCCCCGGCTATTGGAAGGAAAGGGTGAAGAACGATTCGTGATTCGCCGATCGTGCAAAACCTCCCCGCCCACCCCAACGAAGAACGCGGAACGAAGAACGTAGAACTCTTTGATTCATGGAAACAAACCCCTCGCCATCGGAACCGAAAAGAGCATCCTCAAACAGGCTGGCCTCAAGTAAGGCCACCGCACAAAGCACCAAGGAGCAACCCCATGAACTACATCGTCGAAGTCCACGAAAACGAAGACCCCAACGGCGTCCGGTTCTGGGGAACCGTTCCAGACATTCCCGGATGCAACATCGCCGAGGAAACCCTCGATGAATTCCGCCGCAGCGCCGCCGACGTCGTCCACACCATCATCGAGTTATCCGCGAAATCGGGCATCCACTATCCCACGCCGACCTCGCTCGAATTCCGCCTGATGGTCCCGGTATGACCAGGCCCGTGAACAAGCCGGGGCAGCCCGTGAACAAGTCCGGTCGCGGGGGCCATCGCCCAGGTTCGGGGCGACCCAAAAAATCCCCCGAGGAACTCAAGATCAATTCGACCATCCGGCTCACCCCGCGCGCCGCCGAATACCTCCGCCAAAACCGCGCCGCCATTCAGGCGGAGATCGAAGAGAAAGCCTCGAATTCGTTCCCCGTTCCTCGTTAAAATCCTCATCATCTTTCCCCCATAAAGCCAACGGCCCCCGGGTAGTCCCAGGGGTCGCTTGCCGACCGGGTAGTCCCAATCCTTGTGCCACGACGGTCGCCCACCGCCGACGCACTTGCAAGCGGAATCGGGATCGCGATTCGCCGCTCGCGTTGCCGCCGGAAAGGGGTGCAGGCATCTTGCCTGCATGGCTGACCCGGCAGGCACCCCACTTTGTTTTCGCCCACCCCAACGAAGAACGCGGAACGCGGAACCCGGAACTTTTTTTCTCCCTTCACTCTTCACCCGGCGGCCACTGGCGGGCGCCGTGCAGGACGCGCAGGATGCGCACCTCCTCGCCCGTCACATCATAAATCAACAGGTAGTTTCGGTGTACCGGCAGCTCGCGAGTTCCCTCCACCCGCCCCGGGCGTCCAAGGCCGGGATGATCGGCCAAGCCACCGGCTTTTTTCGAAAACAATTCATCAAGCGCCAAGGCCGCGCGCGGATTGTCCGCTGCTATGTAGTCCAGGATCGCCAGACGATCACCCCACGCCAATCGCGTCCAAACCAGTTTCATGATGCCGGTTTCATGGCTGGCCGTTGGCCAGCTTGCGGCTCGTCCGCGCGCGCCATGCCGCGGCTTCCGCCTCCACTTCCTCGGCGGAAATCACGTCGCCCGCGTTCGCCGCGTCGAGCCCCGCGCGCACCTGCCGTCGAAACCATTCGTCGTGGCCGGCGGTGGCCTTGCCCTGTTGCCTCACGAAATCGCGCATGTAATCGCGCAGCAATTCCGCCCCGTCGCGGTCATCCGATTGGGCGGCTGTCGTGAACTCCCGTTTCAGGGATTCCTCGACCCGAAAGGTGAAGGTGGATTCCGCCATGAGGTTGCCTCGCGGTCTTGAGTGGGATCGTTCCGCGTTCCGCGGTTCTACGTTCTTCGTTGGGATTCACCCTTCACTCTTCCCACTTCAATCGCCCGAACCTGCTCCGGCCGCAGGCCATGATTGTCCGCCAAGTCCGCCACGGACCACCCGTTGCCCAACTGCTCCAGAACGAATTCGACGGTCAGCCGCGTTCCCTTGATGCACGGCTTGCCCGCCATCACGTCCGGGTTCTGGTTGATGTGTTCGTGCCAATTCATGCCGCCGCTCCATTGCGGGCAACCCTGCACCCAATGGCTCCGCCGCTCAAGAGCAAATCGTGATTCGGGATTCGGGGTTCGGGATTCGGAAAATCGCCAAAACTCTGGACTGCGGCGGCTTGCTGCCGCTCTCGCGCCGGAAGCTTGCTTCCGGCGCATACAGCCACCATTCGACGTCGAACACCGGCTGGAGCGTCCGCGGCAAGCAGCGGACGCATACAGCGCAAGCAAGCGTGCGCACTCCAAAGCGTGCCGCCCAACGAGAACGAAGAACGAAGAACGCGGAACTCGGAACGTTAATTCCCAGGCCCTTGATAGGGAATGCCTTCGCGCGTCAACACTTGCGCCATGCGATGGGGCCAGTTGGCGCGATCACTGAGGCTGCACAGAACCGGTTCGTCAAAGGAGGCCGTGGTCAGCGTATAGGTTCCGGCGGCGGGGCAGATGGGCATCATTCGAATATAACTGTCCTCGCCGACCAAATGGTCCGGCCAATCCTCTCCCCACAGTTCGCCATAATCCGTCTCGGCGAGCACATTGTTCTCAATCACATACTGCTGCATGGCATCGTCGATCCGGTAGAGGTTCTCCTGGCAGGCCACCTGCCGGGAGCGCTCGCGAGCGCGCAGGAACCCCGGAACCGCAATGATGATCAGGACGCCGAGGATCGCGACCACGATCATGATTTCGACGAGGGTAAAACCCCTGCGGGAATGTGGTGTCGTCGCCATTTCAAGGCTCCAGTCGCATCCTGGGTCATGCCGGCACTAGCAGTCTGTTCTTCTTTTGCCCACGAAGGTCGGGCGAGGAGTATCGAAGTCGGTTTCTGCTACTCGGAACCGGACTTTTCGGGCTAAAAAAAGGGGAGGGAGTAAGTCTCCCTCCCCAATCCATTCTGGAACACAAGCATGAACTGCACAGGCCAAGCCTGTTGGTTAGCCGCCGGTGGGGGCGGTACCTGTCGACTGCGGGAAGACGTGGTCGAACTGGTCGTTGACATTCTCGCCACGGTCGCTCAAGCTGCACGCGACGGGGAACTCACCAGCGTCCGGGTCAGCATCCTGAAGCGTATAAAATCCGCCCGAAGGGCAAATCGGCGGGAACCGGATGTAGGAATCCTCGCCTACCAACACGACCTCTCCATCATCACCGGTTTCGGCGGTCCAGAGCGTGTTGAGGGTGTCCGCGGTTTGTGTCTCACCCGCCAAGCCATCCAAGTCAATGAAGGCAGCCATGTCTTCAATGCGCCACTCAAGGATATACTGCTGGATGGCACCGTCGATCTTGCTCTGGTTTTCCTGGCAGGCGTTGCGGCGGCTGATCTCGCGGGCGCGAAGGAAGCCGGGAACCGCGATGGCGATCAGGATGCCGATGATGGCAACCACGATCATGATCTCAACAAGTGTGAAGCCTTTGCGTTGCATGTGGAGTATCCTCCGTTGGGTTTCTCGGGGCGATATCGTGCCCGTTGACGGGGTGAGGTAAGGGCGAGAGAAATGCCAGAGCCCCGAAAAGCGGACGGCCGGCCGGACAAGTCCATTGTTTTCAGCCCTGTGGATTGAATGGAACGTGGCCTCGCGGGCGAAACGGCATGTGTAACGTTGGGCGGCAGGCCCCCGGTTGTGTAACCGTTTGCACGCCATTCGGTTTACCCCGTTACTCATGAACGTTCCGCGTTCTGCGTTCTGCGTTCCACGTTCTTCGTTCTTCGTTGGGGGGGGGGTCATGGGCGGGACGCCCAAGGCCGTTCGATGGGTTTGCGCGTCCACACGTCTCGATTTTTTTGGCCCGCAACCCTTCGCTCCACAATGAATCCCAATCGGGATTCCGTAACCTGGCCCCGGGTTGCGCACCTCAGGCCCCTCTTTTGTTGAGGGATCGAGGGGCGCTACCCTGGGTTGGCGAGCAACAACGACCCTACCGCGAATCGGTTGCGTAAAAAGCGGCAGGTAAAAAATCGAGACGTGGACCCTATACACGAAGGCACGAACCATTGAACGACATCGACAGGATTCCCAAGGACCCCGACTCGGAACTCCCAACTCGAAACTCCCATTCCATTTCACCCTTTTTGTCTCACTCTTCAACCTTCCGTCCCCCTGTCCCCCAACGCAACCCCGCCTGTGCATCATCGCGCCGAGCCTCTCCAAGCTCCTCCCCGGAAAGGCCCGGAATGTACCAAAACATCCCAAAAACGACGCCACGGACACTCACTCCGAAATTTTCCAACTCCAAAAAGCCGCGTCACTGCGTCACTCGCGTCACTACGCCACCCCCCCGTCGCCCAGCGTCCCGTGTCGGCCGCGGCACTCGGCCCGGCAAACAAATCGCCAAAGGGCGTGCCTGACCCCTGTTCGCCATGAGCCGAATCCCACACCGGGATGGCCAAGGTCGCGGAAAGAATGCGCAAAGGCTGGGCCGAACGATCAATATCCCGGCGCGCGAGCGAGGACTTGGCAATCATTCAAAAGGCGGCTGGGCGTCTGTGGCGCACCTCAAGCCCCCACGAGGTGTTTCAACGCCGCCAAGCCCTTCTCGATCGTTCTCCGATCCGTCGCGTAGCTCAACCGCACGCAGCGGTCCTCGCCAAAGCCGATGCCGGGCACCACGGCGACTTGGGCCTTCTCCAGCGCCACGTCGGCGAAATCCAGCGAGCCCTTGATCGCCTTGTCCCCGATGGTCTTGCCATAGAGCGAGGAAATGTCGGGAAAGGCGTAGAAAGCACCCAGTGGCGGCGGATCAATGGTCACCCCCGGAATCGCCCGCAAGCCGTCGATCATCATCGTGCGGCGCTCGTTGAAATCCGCCACCCACGCCTCGAGGAACTTGTGATCGCTCTCCAGCGCAATCTTCCCCGCACGCTGGCAGAAAGTCGTCACGTTGCTTGTCGAGTGGCTCTGCAGGTTCGACATCGCCTCGACGACGCCCTTGGGTCCCGCCAGCCAGCCCAGCCGCCACCCCGTCATGGAGTACGCCTTCGACCAACCGTTGACGATGATCGTCCGGTCGATCAAGTCCGGCGCCAGCACCGCGATGCTGTGGAACTCGGCGGGCGCGTACACGAGACGTTGGTAAAGATCGTCGCTGACGATGGTGACGTGCGGATGGCGGCGCAGCACTTCCGCCAGCGCGAGCAGTTCGTCCTTCGTGTAGACCGCCCCCGTCGGGTTGCTCGGGCTGTTGAGCACAAACGCCACCGTGCGCGGCGTGATGGCCCGGGCGAGCTGCTCCGGCGTGATCTTGAATCCCTGCGCCGGGCCGCATTCGACATAGACCGGCGTCCCCTCCGCCGCGATGACCTGGTCGGGATAGCTGACCCAGTACGGCGCGGGGATCAGCACCTCGTCCCCCTGCTCCACGATGGTCTGGAAGATGTTGTAGAGCGAATGCTTGCCGCCGACGCTGACGAGGATTTGCGCCGCCGTGTAGTCGAGGCCGTAGTCGCGCGTGAAGGTCCCGCGCACGGATTCGATGATGTCCGGCCCGCCCTTGGCGTCGGTGTACTTCGTCTTCCCCGCCTGCAAGTCCTCGATGGCCGCCTGCTTGATAAAGTCCGGCGTGTCGAAGTCCGGTTCTCCCGCGCCAAACGACAGCACGGGAATCCCCTGGGCCTTCAGCGCCTTGGCCTTCGCCGTCAGCGCAAGGGTGATCGACGGGGTCATCTTGGCAACACGCGAAGCGATCTTCATGGACCTGATGCCTAAAGGAAGGATGCGGGGCGCGTTCCCGCGCCGAACCGGGCGGAATTGCTAACGGCGCGCGCGCGGCGGACCAAGGGGAATCGCAGGGGGATTCGATGATTCCAAAGAACGAAAGTAATGGATAGCGATTTATGGCACCAAAGGCAGGGGGAGAATGCCCACGCTGAGGGATTCCGTGCCTGGAATAATCTCAAACCGGTTGGACCTTGTTTTCGCTCCGGTGACGACGTCCGTGATTTCGATTTCGTACATGCCCGACACCAGATGCTGGACTCTAGGGCATTTTGCTGATTTATGTAGACAGTGTTGGCGGTGTGCTGGGAGTCAATG
>CAYTRP010000085.1:1797-10236 GCA_964440195.1 uncultured Candidatus Sumerlaeota bacterium | reverse complement strand
TCCTCCCGAAGGCCCGCATCGACTACCCCGTCCGACCGGTCATCGCCGGCAATTTAACGGTGAAGCTTTCCGATGTCGAAGAGCCGTTTATACTTTCCGCCGGCAAGGGCAGCCTGCTCGACATCACCCACCCTTCGTCGCCCCGGTGGCTCTCCGGCGCGGCGGAGCTCGAGGACGGCGGCGAGATCGTCGCCGTCGATACGGGGGAGCCCCGCGCCTTTGCCTCCATCGAGGCCGTCGTCCCCCGCAACCTCCTGACGCCCGCCGAGGGAGCGGATATGGTCATCGTCACATCCGCGAACCTGCGCGAAGCGGCGGAGGAATACGCGCGGTATCGCCGGAGCGACGCCCGCCGCGTCGCCGTCGTCACCATGGATGAGATCCAGCACGCCTTTTCCTACGGCTGGACGACGGACGGCGCCCTGCGCGCCGCGCTTGCGCAGGCCTTTGCCCATTGGCCGGGGCGCCGCCTTTCCCAAGTGCTCCTGATCGGCGAAGCCAGCGAGTATTGGTGGCAGCTCGAACATCCGCGAGAGGATGTCGCCCCCAACCTTGTTCCCGTCCATGGCTACGCCCACGGAGAGACGATCATCCGGGGCGACGATGGGCACGCGATCGTCGCGGGCGCGGGACGCCTGGCCGACCTCGAGATTGGCCGCATCCCCGCCGAATCGCCGCAGGAAGTCCGGCGCGTTCTTTCGCGCGTGCGCGCCTACGAGACAAACCCGCCCCCGGGGCCATGGCGCGACCGCCACCTGCTTGTCACCGACGACGAGGAGGAGTTCACGCGCGTCGCCGAGCGCCTCGTCATCGGTTCGCTCCTTGGCATGGGCGAAATCGTCCGCGTGTACCTTCACGAATTTCCCTACGAGGATTACTTCCGCATTTTCCAGCGCAAGCGCAGCATCGCCGCCTCGGACAGGCTCCTTGCCGAGCTGAACGCCGGTTCCCTCACCGCCACCTACATCGGCCATGGCGCGCCGAACATCTGGTCCGGAGAGCGCCTCTTCCACATCCGCGACCTGCGCCGCATCGCCAACGGGCCGCGCCGCCCGTTGCTCCTGGCGGGATCGTGCGACACGGCGTGGCTCGACTTTCCCATCGAGCCCGTCCGGCGCAGTCTCGCCGAGCGCTTTCTCCTCAATGACGAGGGGGGCGCCATCGCCGTGTTCGCGCCCGTGGCGGGCGCGGTTCCCCACGAGCACGACTACCTTCTGCGCGGCTTCTTCGGCCTCATGAACGACCGTCCCGACTGGGAAGCCGGCCGGGTGACTCTCGCCTCGAAGCTCACCTATTTCCTCCATCGCCAGGACCAGAGCGTGCCCTCCCAGTATGTCCTCCTGGGCGACCCGGCGCTGCGCCTTGCCCATCCCGCCCGGGGCACCATCATCCTCGACGTGGATCGCAAGAACCTCACGCCCGGCACCGTTGCCCGGCTCCAGGTGTCGGGCACCTTGTCCGAGGAGATCGTGCTGCCCGCCAACGGCACGGTGGAGCTGTGGCTGGAGGACCGCACGGGCAGGATGCTTTCCCCTCGCGTCGCCGCTCCGCTGGGATCGGCGCGCCGATTCTCGACGACACTCGCCAGCCGCAGCCCGCTGGAGGCGGGCCGGCACGCCCTGGTGGCGCGACTGGTGGATGCGCGCGGCAACGTCCATCGCGCCAGCGAGCGCCTGCGCGCCGATCCCCTGGCCGTCGAAATCGGCGAGTGGAGCGTCGCCCTCTCCGGGGATGGAACCCGCGCGACCCTCGCCACGAACGCGCGCCTTGAGGGTCCCGAGGACGCTCCTCCTGTCGTCGTCGAGGTCGTGCGAATCCATCTGGATCGCGAGGAGACCCTTGGGACGATTCCGCTGACGGCGGATCATCCGGCGAATTGGTCGGCCACCGTCGATCTCGCCGAGGGCGCCAACCTCTTCGCCGCCCGGGCCGTCCCGGCACCAGGGAACCCGGGCCGGATGATCCTGAAGGAATCCTCGCATATTGTACCACGTTCTACAAAATCAATTCCTGCCTTGGATCTTGTGCCGGGAAGTCTCTCCGTGGAGCCCAACCCCACGGAGAACGCGACGATCATCACGCTGCGGGCGGCGAACCTCACGGACCGCCCGCTGCGCAGCGTCGGCGCGGAACTCCTCCTGCTCGCTCCCGAGGGAGAAAGGCGCCTGGGCCAGTTCCCCCGCGCCTTCACCGCTGCACCCCATGCCGACGTCCCCATGGCCTATCGCGCGCAGGAACTTCTGCCGCCGGGGACCCACCGCCTGCGCGTTCGCATGGTCTCCCTTGAGGAGGGCGACGGGGACGGGGAGGACCTCGTCTCGACGCGCGAGCTCTCGCTCGACATCCCGCCGCCGCCCAATCTTCTCATCGTTCCCGGCAGCGTTACCGTGCGAAACGCCAGCGGCTATCGCGGGGAGTCCGTGTTCGTCGGCGCGCGCGTGCGAAACGCCGGCACGCACGAGGTGGAATCCGCGGTTGCGCGCTTGTATGTCGGCCTGCCGTGGGATGGCGGCTTCCCCGCACCCTCGGCCACCGGCGAATCCGAAATCACCGTCAGGAAGACCCTCGCGCCGGGCGAGGAGCATGAGGTTCTCCTGCGTTGGGACCCGCGCCCGGGCAATCCAGCGGAAACACCCCTCGTCGTGGTGGCCGGCCACGCAAGCCGCCCATGGAACCCGCAGGACGACGGCACCCACGGCATCGTGGCCATCGCCCAGCGCGAACTCCCCAACCTCGCGCTCCTGCGCGAGGAGATGCAGCTCTCGCGCGACCTCGTGCGCCCGGGCGATGTCCTCACGCTCACGGTGCCCTTCGCCAACGACTCGCCCGGGGACTTCGACTATCCCTTCATCGTCGATGTCCGCGCCCAGGGTCCCCTCGTCGACGATGCCGTCGTCTTTCAATACGAAGTCCCCGGCCTTGCCGCCGGAGAGCGCCTGCAACTCCCCGTCACCTGGCGCGCCGACGGCGAGCGCACGCGCCTTTACGCGGTCGTGAACGAGGAACGCGAATTCGGCGAGCGGCGCGGCGACGACAACGACGGTTCCCGCGACATCGCCTATCTTCTCCCCGAGGAGAGCCTCCGGGGCGAGGACAACGCGTGGACCTTTGCCCCCGACCGCCATCTGGGCACCTCGACCAACACCCGCATCGATCCGGGCGACGCGCTCACGCTCGCGCGCCGCCCCACCGGGGGCGTCGCGCGCTCCATCGACAATGCGATGGTCATCGGAGATGCGATCCCGCTCCACGGCCCGGGCACCAACGACGACGGCCTGATGGCCCTCGCCGACAACGCCCTCTATTGGACGATTCGCGAGTCACCTCCGCCGGTCCGCCTCCGCGTTCCACTTCCCGATGGGCGGCTCACCGACGTCGTCGATGTGTACCTCACGCAACTTGGTCCCGGATACGTCAACATCGACAAATCCAACGGGTACCGCGTGCGGTTCGGTGGGGGCGAATGGATCTCCAATCCAGACCGGCGCGAAGTGGAAGTTTACTTCGGCCGCGTTGCCGGTTCGGAGGGCTTCCTCGAAGTGGAGATCGCCCCCGAAGGCGACCAGACATGGAACACCCTTTCCCAGATCCGGCTCGTCCCCGTCCAGGGATCCTATACCTCGCCGCTCTACGAGGTCGCCCGGTTCCCCGGCGGAACCTTTGCCCCGCGCTTCGAGGCACCTCCGGGCTCCGTCCTGCAATTCGAGGTCAGGACGGCGGGCAGCCCCTCCCTCGAACCCGACTTTACGCCGTGGGGGCCCATCAATCCCGGCCAGCGGCTCCCGCCCGACGCGAGAATCCGCATGCTCCAATGGCGGGCCTCCCTGGCCGCCGGAGTCGAAGGCCCCCCCCGGCTGGAGGATGCCGCTTTCGAGTTTGCCCCCCCGTCAGCCACCACCCCCTAGATTCAAAATCGCATCAACGTGGCAGCCAAGAGAAGTTCACCCCTCCCCACTTTCGACCTTCGCCCCCTTTCATGACTTCCCCCGCCCATACCGCGAGACCCGGCAAGAACCTGCTTACCGACATCGCGCGCATGTTGCCCGTGTGGCTGATCGTCTTCGCCACCCTGGCGGGAGCCCTCTTCGTCATCCGCCAAAATGGCGCGAGCTACATCGCCGCGGGCATTTACGCCCAGAGGGACTCCTGCCAGATCGCCGAGATCCGCTACGAGGCCGGCCGCCGCATCTGGCGCCAGTTGATGGAGGAACTCGGCTCGGGCGAGGCCACCGCGCGCGGGAATTCCTCGCTTGGAAAACTCAAGGGCGATGCCCGCATCGCGCGCGCCCGCACGGAACTCCAGGCGGCGCTGACCGCCTGTCCGCGCATTCGCGGACCCCATGACCTCCTCAGCGGCCTGGCATGGATGGAGGGCAATGCCCCGGCCATGCACTATCACATGGGCATGGAGCACGTCGCCGGGCGCGAATGGGACGAGGCCCTGGCCGAATTCCGCACGGCCGCCGAACTGGCGCCCGAGCAGCACGACTACGTTCTTGCCCATGCGGAAATCGCCGCCCGTCAGGCCCAATGGGACGAGGTCGCCCAGGCCATGACGCTGCTCGAGACGTCGCCGCTCCTGGAGAGCGCGGGCGCCATGCGCGTGCGCGCCAAGCTCGCCGCCCGCGACGAGCGGACGGACGAGTCGCTGGCCGCCTGGCGGGAGGCGCTCTCCGCCGACCCGGGCCACGCCGAAACCGTCCGTGCGCTCTATCAGGTCTACTGGGCCCGCGAAGACAAGGCCGACGGCGCAACCTTCATCGAGAGCGCCCTCGACCGCGCCCAGGCACCGGAAGCGGAGAGCTACCACCTCGCTTCCCTTCTCTTTCTTGACGTGCGGCAATACCGCGATGCCGTCCGCGCCATCGACAAGGCCATCGCCATAGCCCCGAACAACATCTATCTCCTGTTCGACAAGGCCATCATGCTCCACCGGCTCGGGGATCCCACCAGTGCCCGCAATGCCGGGGAACTGGCCATGACCATGGATCCCGTCCGGTTCTGGGAAAAGGTGGACAACGCACGGTTCAATCCCCTTGATCCAGAATCAACTCCGCCCGATTAATCAACCATCCGGTTCGGATGCCGGCCCGGGAGAAACCGGCGGCGAACTGTTCACGTGGCATCGTGGATCGGGGGAAGGCGGCCAGCGTACCTTGCGCATTCTTGTCACCGGAGTCGGCGGCTTTGTCGCTTCCCACCTCGTGGGGGAACTGACAGCGCATGGCCACCATGTCTGGGGCACTGATCGCACCGGCGCGCGGGCGGAGGGAATCGAGAACCATCGTTCCCATCCGGCCGACCTGCGCAATCGCCACGAACTGCGACGCCTGCTGGAGGTCACGTGCCCGGAAGCCATCATTCACCTCGCCGCCCAAAGCAGCCCGGCGGCAAGCTGGGAGCAACCGGGCGAGACCCTTGAGGCCAACGCCGCCGCCACGGCGCATCTCGTGGTCGAGGCCGCCGCGCAAAATCCCTCCGTCGTCTTTCTTTTGGTCAGCTCCTCGGACGTCTATGGCCGCACCGTTCACGCAGTCGACGGCTTCTCGGAGTTGTGCCCCCCCAACCCCTGCACTCCGTATGCGGTGAGCAAGGTCGCCGCCGAGCAGGTCGCGACCCTCTTGGCCGGGCGAACCGGTTTGCGGCTGATCGTTGCACGGCCCTTCAGCCACACGGGACCGGGCCAGACGGACCGCTTCGTCGTGCCCGCCTTCGCGCGCCAGATCGCCCTCATCGAAGCCGGTTCCGCGAAGTTTCTGCACCATGGAGATCTCGATCCTTCCCGCGACTTCACCGATGTCCGCGACATCGTCCGAGCCTACCGTCTCCTTGTCGAATCCCCCCACACGCGGGGCGCGTATAACATCTGCTCGGGACAATCCGTTTCCGTCAAGACCCTCCTCGATCGGCTGATCGCCCGCGCCGAGTGCCCCATCATTCCGGTTCCAGACCCCCAGCGCATTCGCGGGGAAGCGGCGAATCCCATTCATGGCAACGCCCAGCGCATCCGCGAGGCCACCGGCTGGGCCCCCCAGATTCCCCTGTCGCAAACCCTCGCGGATGTCCTCGCGGAGCAGCGCCTTCTTGTCCTTCCTCCCCAAGAGGACTCACTGGCCGAAGGCACGTGATCGCCCGCTCTTTCCGCCTCGCCTTCCATGGCCCCCGGCCCGGCCGGCCCGCCTTTTGGGTCCTCGCCACGATGGTCCTTGTGGCGCCGCTCTTCATCTGGCCCGCCGCACAGGACGCCTATGTCCTCCCAAAGGAGGTCTTCCTGCGCGCGGGCATCCTGCTGCTTGCCGGAGGGGTGCTCGGCGCGGCCTTCCTCGGCGTCCCCCTTCGCGTTCCCCTCAAGCCCGTCAATCTGCTGCTCGTACTGATTGCCGCATGGCAATTCCTCTCCATTTTCTGGGCCGAGGCTCCCGTCCTCGCGCGTGAGGAAGCCCTTCGCACTCTTTCGTTCGTTGCCCTGGCGTTTGCCTTTCAATCAACCGTGATGGACGATCGAAGGCGCCTGATCGTCCTGTCGGCGCTTCTCGCCGTCTCGGCCCTTGTCATCGCCATCTGGGTGTTGGCCGTCGATTTCCTCTCCGCGTTCATGCCGGGCACGCTCACCGTGCGCGGCAACCTCGGCGACTGGCGCGATGTCCTTTCGACCGCTTCCCTCGGCAACACCAGCCACGTGGGGGACTTTCTGGTGGCGGGTTTCCTGGTGGCTCTCGCGATGCTCTTTTCCGTCCGGGGGAAGGCCGCGGTGCTCCTCACCCTGGCCGCGCTTTGGTTGCTGGCCGCCGCGCTCATTGTCACCTGGTCCGTTCACTCGAACCTCAGCCTCATCGCCGCCAGTCTCCTCTGGCCGTGGATGATGCGCGATTGGCGATCCAACGGCTGGCTGCGGAAGCGCCTCCCGCGACTCGCTCCCGCGGCCCTCGGGTGGATCATCATTGTGCTCTTCTTCGTCATCGATCACCCGCTGAATCCGCATGGTTCCCGCGTTTGGGGAAACGATGCCACGACGGTGCAGGCGCCCTCGGGCGAGGCCCCCTCCGAATCTCCCGCAAAGAGCGGCGGGATCTTCGGCCAAGCCTTCTCCTCGCCGCGCTGGAAGGAAGGGGGCCCCACGCGCCTCGTCATTTGGCTCAACGCCCTGGAGATGATTCGCCAGCGCCCCGTCCTCGGCTGGGGAGCCGGCACGTTCACCTTCGCGTACCCGGGCGTTCGATCCGAGATCGCCCTGCGCGACGAGGCGCTCGCACCGTATGCCGGCCTGTGGACGAACGCCGCCCACAACGAAGTCCTTCAGACCTGGAGCGAAACCGGCCCCGCCGGCTTGTTCCTCCTCGTCACACTTATCGCCGCCGCGTTCCACGCATTGCTCGGCGCCGAACGCGGACGGAGCTACGGCAATGACCTCATTCGCGCCACCGTGGCCGCCATGCTCCTCGCCTGGTCGCTGCAGGCCCTCATGAACTTTCCCCTCGAACTCCCCGTGGGCACCGCACTGCTCTTCATCCTCGTTTCCATTCCCGCCACCATTCCCGGGCGAGGAGGCGACTGGAACCTGGACATGCCGGTCGAGCGCCCCTACCCCGGCCTGCGCCTCGGCATCATGCTGCGCAACATGACCACGCCGCTGGAACTGCGCGCCTCGGGCAACCTTGGCGACGTTGGCAACCGCGCCGCCGCCGGCATCGTTGGAGCCCTCGCCGTCGCGCTCGCGATCTGGGCGGCGTTCCCCCTCGTGGCGAGTGTCCACTACCGGCCCGCCTACGAGGCCATACGCACGCCGGGATTCTGGGAGGATCCCATCCGGACTGCCGCAGCCAAGGCCCGCGCCCGCCGCGCCCTTTCGTGGCACCCCGGTTACGCCGACTGCCGGTCCGCCCTCACCGAACTCCTCGTACGCACCGGGGACTTCGAGCAGGCTCTCGCGCACCTAGAGCTTCTTCGCCAGCGTCTCAACGCCACCGAAGTCTTCATGCGCGAAGCGCTCGCGCGCGAAGCGCTGGGGGACCTCCCCGGCGCCGACGCGGCATGGGACGTCGTCTTTGACCGCCAGCCCCAGTGGGGACAGGTCTATCCCGAGGCGTTCGAGCGGGTTGCCCGTGACCGGGCGACCACGGGCGAGTAGGCACTCTCCTCAGCAACGCACAGCCCCTCTGAACGAATAAAATACGAAGATCGCTCCCGCTTGCAATATCCCGGTTGAACGGCTTCGCCGCACCCTTTTCATTTATCCCTCCCCTTCGGACTTCGACCTTCGGCTCCGCGTCCACTCTTCTCTTGCGGCGGGGTTCGGGCCCGCTTCGGATAGGTCCCCGTCGCGGCACGATCCGCGATGGTCTCCCCGGATCGCTCCCTCCCAAAATCGGACGAAGACGCCATGGCTGAAAACAGTCCCTATGCAGTCCTCGGGCTGGAGAAGGGCGCCACCGACCAGCA
>CAYTRP010000085.1:0-1780 GCA_964440195.1 uncultured Candidatus Sumerlaeota bacterium | reverse complement strand
GATTCGACCCCGAGCGCCACACCGAGCGCTTCGTGACGATCCAGCAGGCTTACAACCGGCTCAAGGACCCACGCCGCCGGGCCAAGGAAGACATCCACACCTACAACGCCCCCAAGGGGGAGTTCCTCTTCAACGCCAACGAGCGGACCGGGGAGGAGAAGGCGCCGGGGGAGGAGCAGATCGACGAGGCTCGCGGCGCCTACCGCAAGCTCGCCGGCGACGTGCAGGCCCGCGAGCGCCTCATCCATCTCCTGATGATGCGCAGCCATGTCTCGAGCCTCCACAAGGACTGGACCGAGGCACTCAAGAGTTGGGACGAGGTTCTTTCCATCGACCCCTCCCACGTGCGCGCCCGCCACAATTCCACCTATGCCAACATGGTTCTGGGCATGTCCCTGGCCCACAGCGACTACTTCGAGGAGGCCATCGAGGCGTGGGAGCGCGCCCTTGCGCACAACCCGGACAACGCCGAGTTGATCCACAACCTCGCCCTCGTCTCCGAGCGTGGCGGCGATGACGACCGCGCCGCCCGGTATTGGACCGAGGCCGTCAGCCGCTGGAAGTCGCGCCTCGACAAGGAAAGCGACAACGAATACCTGCGGGAATGCATCATCGAGGCCCACCGCTACCACGGCGCGCTGCTCGAGCACAGCGGCCAGGACGAGAACCGCGCCATCTCGCTCAACCGCTACCGCGAGGTCCTGAAGCTCAACCCCGACGACTTCGAGGCCCACCTCAAGATTTGCGGCGCCCTCATGGACGAAGGCGACTGGCCCGAGGCCCTGAAGGAACTGACGATTCTCGCCCGCAAGCACGGCAAGAACACCGAAGTCCTGAACATGCTGGGCTGGGCCCAGATGCAGAACAACCAGGCCGACCAGGCCTTCATGACCTGGAACAAGGTGTTGCAGCTCGACGCGAGGAACAAGATGGCCCGCGACAGCATCACCGAGGCCTACCTGCACCTCGGCCGCCAGTACCGCGAAAAGGGGATCTTCACCCAGTCCCTGGTCTGCTTCAAGAAGCTGCTGCGGATGCAGCCGGACAACATGGACGTCCTGCTGGAGATCGGCGTCACCTACGACATGAAGGGCGAGAAGAGTTCCGCGATGAGCGCCTACGAGCAGGTGCTGGAGCGCGATCCCAAGAATCGACTTGCCCGCAAGGCATTGAATGACCTGCGGTTGAGGTGATCATCACCTGAGCCCGGAACATGCCGGGTTGCATGAATGGGTGTGTCGCAAGGCCCCTGTCCGCCGGGACGCCAGGCACTTGGGATCCCCTGCCGGAACGACGACCCGGGCACCCCCCGGGTCACTCGATGGATCGAAATATCAGGCACTGCGAAAGGCATTGGGACCGATGGCGAGAATTCTGGGAATCGACCTCGGCACATCGAACTCCGTCATGGCCGTCATGGATCGGACGGGGCCGGCGGTCGTGCCCAACAGTCTGGGCGAGCGCATCACGCCCTCGGTCGTCGGCTTCTCCAAGTCCGGTGATATCCTCGTGGGCAAGAAGGCCAAGCGCGGCGCCATCATGAACGTTGGCCGCACGGTCTTCAGCATCAAGCGCCAGATGGGCACGAACCATCGCGTCCGGATCGAGGGGAAGGAGTACACGCCCCAGGAAATCTCCGCGATGATCCTGCAGAAGATGAAGCAGGACGCGGAGGACTATTTCGGCGAACCCATCACCCAGGCCGTCATCACGGTTTCCGCCTACTTCACCGACGCGCAGCGCCAGGCATTGTTTGTGATTGCCGAATCGCAGTCGATGA
>CAYTRP010000084.1:9628-10359 GCA_964440195.1 uncultured Candidatus Sumerlaeota bacterium | reverse complement strand
CTCTGGAAGGCGCGCTCGCCGATGAGAAACTGCGCGCCACTGACGGTCACCCCTTCGGGGAACCCAAGTCCCACCCCCGGGACGAAGACCTGATAATCGCCCCAGACAATGCGATCCTCCATAACCAGCCCAGAGGGGAGGCTCCCCTCGATGTGGGATTCGACGAGGATTCCCGGCGTCCCCTTTTCCAAGGTGTACTCGCTCAGAAAAACGGAACCCACGGAGCCAATCCCCCGGCGAACCGAGAGTCTCACGGCGCCTTCGGCTCCGGCAGAAATGCCCAACGTCGCTGGCAACAGGTCCGGCGGCCCCTCTTCCAATTGAAGGGTTGGAAGGAGATAGCCAAATCCGTCACGGTGGCGAAGACTCGGCACCAAGTCGAGCAGGGCACCCAGCCGAAAGGGAGCGACGGTATCGGCGTCGGAATCGGAGGGAAACCCCCCAATGACCGCGTGGACGGAATCCGACCGGAGCAGGTAGTCCCCCGTGGCGCCGTGCGCCCACGTCCCAAGGGGCAAGGGAGTCAAGGGCTGCGCCCGGGAGGCCTGGGCGGGCGCTTCCGGCTTGCGCCAATAGCCCTTCATCAGCTGCGCGCCCGACAGCACCAGTTCGCCCACTTCGCCCGGCGCGCAATCCTGGCCCTCGTCATTCAGGATCCGCATCTTCGAGCCGGGCTGGATGCGGCCGACCGATCCCTTCTTGCGCAGCCATTCCTGGCCGGTGATCCGCGT
>CAYTRP010000084.1:7446-9618 GCA_964440195.1 uncultured Candidatus Sumerlaeota bacterium | reverse complement strand
GGGCGCTTCCGGCTCGAGGGCATGCGCCATCGGCGCTGAAATCAGCAAGGTGAGCAGGAGGAGTGTCCGGAATGGCATGATCGGTGATTCTGCCTTGAGGTGCGACTCCGGTTGCCTCCCGGGCTCACGTCGGGACGCTAGGAATCAGCATCACCTCGGGCAAGACAAGACCCCCGGACAACCCATGACTTCAACTTCCGCACTGGCAGCCAATCCACCCCGGACCAGCAAGAACCCGGTGCGCATCCGTTCCATGTTTGGATCGATCGCCCCGTGGTCCGACTTCCTGAACCATGCGTTCAGCCTCAATATCGACACGATGTGGCGTGGGTACACGGTCTCCGCCGCCCTGAAACCGGAGGACCGTCGAATCCTTGATGTTGCCTGCGGAACGGGGGACCTTGCCATCGAGTTGCGCCGCAGGATTGACCCGGACGGGGAAGTGGTGGGGGTGGATTTTTGCCGCCCCATGTTGGAAAGAGCCGTGCGAAAGAACGGCCTTCCATTCCTTCAGGGCGACGGCTTGCGACTCCCATTTCCGACAGGGGCCTTCGACCTCGTCACCATCGGATTTGGCCTTCGCAACATGGAGAGTCTCGACGCGGGGCTGCGCGAAATGGCGAGGGTGCTGCGGCCCGGCGGACGGATTGCGGTCCTGGAATTCACGACGCCAACGAATCCGCTCATACGGTTTGGGTACCTGCTCTACTTCAAGCACGTGCTCCCCCTGGTGGGGGATCTGTTGTCGCGCTCCTCGGCCTATCGGTACCTGAGCAAGTCAGTGCTTGAGTGGCCCTCACCCAAGGAGTTGTCCAGGCGCATGCGGAAGGCCGGCTTCACGCGCGTGAAGTTTTCCATGCTGACCTTCGGGATCGCCGTGCTGCACATCGCCGAGAGGACGAGCCATGACTCCTGATCCGAAACGCATCGTGGTGGGGATGGCCGGCGCGTCCGGGACGATCTACGGGCAACGCCTACTGGAAAAACTGGTGGGCCTGGGTTGGGAGGTGCATCTGCTCGTATCCTCAAGCGCGTGGAGGGTAATGCAGGCGGAGCTTGGCATTCGGGGCGTTGGTCCATCGACGCCGCTGACCGGGTGGCTGTCCATCGGCGAGGAGGAGGCGAGGCGACAGGTCCACACCCACAACATCCGCGACATCGCCGCGCCCATGGCTTCCGGCACGTTTCGGGCGCGCGGCATGATCATCATGCCATGCTCGATGAAGACCGTGGCCGCGCTGGCCACCGGATACTCGGACAACCTCTTGTCACGCTGCGCCGACTGTTTCCTCAAGGAGCGACGCCCCCTCGTGATCGTGCCGCGCGAGACGCCGCTGTCCCTGATCCATCTGCGCAACCTGACAACGCTGGCCGAGGCGGGTGCCCACATCGTGCCCGCCATGCCCGGCTTTTACAACAACCCCCGCACCATCGAGGATCTCGCGGACTTCATGGTCATGAAGGTCCTCGAACTCCTGCGGATCGAACATGACTACGACTTGGCATGGAAGGGCAGTCACCCGGCCGGCGACGAGTAGCGCGGCGAGCGCCATCAGGTCGCGGCGGCAGGCTTCTTCTTGATGGCCCCGCACCCCTTGCCACACCGGCCGCAGGATTTGACCTGTTCGGTGAGGATGTCGACACGGAGTTGACCGACAAACTCGGTCCCCTCTTCGCCGAAGGTCAGCGTGTCGACGGCACACGGGTCGTCGGCTCCGCCGCTTGCCAGTCCGGCGAGGACCTCCAGACCAGAGCGGAGCGCGAAGAAGTGCTTGAGCAACAGGTACTGCTCCGCTTCGTCCTCTGTGGGATGGCACTCCAGAAACTCGTCGAGATCCGCCGAAAGGATCTCCTCGGGACTGAGACCCGCTGCCCAGGCATGAAGAAGGGATTGTTCACCCACGGCACGACCGCAGGTTCGCTTGATGAGGGAATAGCCTTCGACGCTCTCGTCGGGCCCCAACGTCAGCCGCAGGATTTCAGTGACATCATCGCAAGGCATGGCAGGCCCCTCTTCGCGACATCCCTGACGCGGTGGACGGGGACCGCGCAAGTCGTTTCGTGGTTGCACGCCCCGGGGCCCTGATTCAGAAGGAGGCAGCATCCATCGGAGGTCGCTGACCTTGCATCACTTGAGCGGATTCATCCTGGGATCTCTGGCAATCCTCTCCA
>CAYTRP010000084.1:7127-7436 GCA_964440195.1 uncultured Candidatus Sumerlaeota bacterium | reverse complement strand
TGCCTTCTCCGCCCATCGAGGGGAAGGCGGGGTCCCCGTGGAGACGGTTTACTATGCCACCGAGCTTGGCGAGCCGCGCTATCGCACGTTTGGAATCTTTGTCCGCCCGGAAGATCGACGATGGAGCATGACATGGGCGGACTACGGTCGAGTGACACCGTATCGTTTCGAGGCAACGATTTTCCCCGCCAATCCCGTGGCGACGTTTTCGACTCGCGAGGAAGCGCTCATGGCCGCCGAGCGGGCCGCCATTGATTTCCGGTTTGTCGTGAATGTCCACACGGATCCCCCCGGGGTCCAACAAGGACG
>CAYTRP010000084.1:0-7117 GCA_964440195.1 uncultured Candidatus Sumerlaeota bacterium | reverse complement strand
CCGCGTCTGGGGCGTGTCCTGCTGGCATTCTGGGTACTAGTCAGCTTTGGCCTCCTGACGCCGCTGTTTCTTGGACTGGGGAGTGCCACGGAGATCGGCGCCCTGGCGGAACCCTCGGCGCGCCGCATTTTGCGCCTCGGACAGAATACGCTCTCCCTCTCCATTCTCGCCGCGATTCTCGCATCGATCTGGGCGGTCCCCATTGCCTTGGCCGCGATGAAGTGCAGTTCCGCCCATTCGAGGATGATCATGCTGGGGGTGGCCTCGCTTCCGCTGTTCGTGCCTCCCAGTGCGCTTGTCGTCGCGGCTATCCGCTTGTTCGGCGCCGGAGGCTTTCTGACGGAGATCATCTGGGGGGCGGGAACCGTGTTTCCCCTCGGCGAAGGTCTGGGGACATCCCCGATGAACCTGCCAGGCGCACCCATTTATACTCTCCCGGGGGGCTCCTTCGTTCTTGCCTGGTCACTGTTCCCCCTGGTCGTCCTCGCATTGGCCGTCACTCTTGGGCGGGGAGATGGCGACGCGGAGCGCGCCGCCCTGCTGGAGGCCGGACCATTCAGGGTCATGGCGCGCATCTCCCTGCCCCTCTCGTCCGGCGGGTTGGCCGTGGGAATGTGTCTTGTCTTTCTCTTCAGTCTCACCAATTTCTCGATCCCGGAATCGTTGAGAGGGCTGCCGGTCCTGGTGACGGAAGTTTACGTCCAGTTCGGTGTCTACTACGACACGCGACGGGCACTGGAAGCGGCGCTGATACTCTTGGTGCTGTCCCTCGCCGGCATTGGGCTGGCGGGTGGGCTCCTTCGCCGCCTGGACATCGAGGATTCGTCGCGAGGCGACTCCTCGCACGCCGGGAGCTTTCAATTCCCGCCATCGTGGCAGGCCATGACGGCGAGGACCATCGGCTGGACTGCCGCCGTCCTCCCGATGCTTGCGTTGGTCTATGTCCTCGCCAGAACGGCGACCGGCCCGCGAGGAACACTCGAAGTCTGGCGGACCACCTGGATCACCGCCCGCGAGGAGTTTTTTTTCACCATGGGGCTTGGACTTTCGACCGCGGCCTGCGTCTCAATCGTTGGATTGAGCCTGGGCGCCGCCTTGTCCGCCCTCAGGCCTTCCTGGCTTCTGCGACTTCTCATCGCCGCGCCGCTTGTCATCCCGGGACCTCTCTATGGGATCGCGATGCAGGTCCTTCTTCGCCGGCCACCGGATTCGCTTCCCTTCGGCATCGACAATGTGTTGGCGGATCTCTCACGCACGGCCGTTCCCCTGATTCTTGCGTGGTGCGTGCAGTTCGCCCCAATTGTGGCGTTGATTGGCGAGCGGCTCCTGCGCGCCGTCCCCCACGAGGAGCGCGAGGCAGCACTGCTGGACGGGGCTTCCCTCATCGCGAGGTGGAAGGTCCTGTATTGGCCCGCCGCATGGCCGGGTGTGGCGGGGGGAGCATTCGTCGTGTTTGCCCTGACGCTTGGCGAGGAAGGTGCGGCGGTGTTGCTACTCCCACCCGGACCGACGACTCTGGGGGTTCGATTGCTGACACTCATGCACTACGCGCCCACGGGCCAGGTCAGTGCACTTTGCCTGCTGATGATGGTGCCCGGAGTACTGGCCTTTGGTTTGGCGGCTGGGCTGGTGTTTCTCCGCCCGAAGCGATGAACTGGCAGTGATGAGAAACGCCCCGACTGCTCAAAGGCAATCGAGGCGCGGGGTATTCAGGTTGTGGAGGAGTCGAAACTCCCCCGGACTGTTGGCTTAGTTGACGATACTGTCGGCGAGGTCGATGACGTCCTGCTCGTCGAAGGTTTCGTCTCCGTTGAAGTCAGGATCGCCCGTGACGGACCCGTTGCCATCAAGGAACAGGCCAAGGGCAGTGACGTCGGCGACGTTGACCAAGCCGTCATTGTTGAAGTCTCCGGGGATGGCCACGGAAGCTTCGGCCAAGAAGATCTCGACGTCGTCGAGGATAAAGCGCGACGCATCGAAGGAGCGACAGTTGATGGCGACGCGGACGTCCTCGCCCTTGGGAAGGGTGAAGTCGTACGAGGCATACACAAAGAACGTGTCTGCCGAAGTCGGGGTTGTGATCGTCCCGAGCAGGTTGGTGTAGTCTTCCGGGACGATGCTGGTTGTGTTCGAAGACGTGAACACATCACCGATCTCGGCGAATCCACTGGCTCCACCACGCGCCCATATCCGAATGACAGTATCATGAGTCGGATGCGTCGAGATGGGCGGCAGGAAGACCCAATCGTTGTTGTTTGCGGCATCAATCCCGCGCGCCCAGAGGGAGTGCGGTTGCGAGCGGTCCTGGGTGGACGACCCGTTTTCGACGTAGAAGCCGGTGCGGATGTTGGCGAGCGTCAGCAGGTCATCCACGTCAACCGTTTCCCAACCCTTGGGAAGGGCCGGATAGCCCGGGTTGACGGGGGTCGTGCTGCGAGGATGGAGATGAAGGGCATTGAAGCCTTCGAGGAAGTAGCGGTCGCCGACATTGGTTGGAGTCGGGAGCGTCGAGAACGACGTCACGGGCCCATCGGTCGAGCCCGAGTCGTTGTTGGTCACAAGGCGGACATAGTAGGTTGCACCGGATGCCAGCGCGCCCGGATCCACGTAATTCTGGCCGGAGAAGTTGGAAACCAAGGGTGCGATTGACTTGTTCGTGACCTCCGTCTCGTTTTGCGAGAGATAGATCGTGAAACTGCTCACGTCGGGACTCGTGGGCAGGTACAGATACTGGGCTGCACCCGCAATTCCAGTCGCCGCGTCAGCAGGCGTCAGGAGGGACAATGCCGGGGGCGGTGAGCTGACGAATATCGAGAGATCGTCGAAGATGAAGCGCGACCCCATATTCGATGTGGCGTTGATCGCCACACGCACCGACTGGCCCTTGGGCAACACGAAGTCGTGGGCAACATAGGTCCCGAAATCGGCAGCCGCGGGGGTTTCGATTTGCCCGAGGGGATTTGTATAGTCAGACGGGTCTATGCTCGCCACATTGGTGGAGTAGGAGACCGAACCGATTTCAGCAATGGTACTGGCACCACCACGCGCCCAGATGCGAACCACCGTATCGAGCGTCGCATGTGTAGTCACGGGCGGCATGAAGATCCAGTCATTGCTGGCACCGTTGGCGCTTCCTCGCGACCAAAGGGCGGCGGGTTGCGAGAGGTTAAAGCTGGCGGTTCCCGTGCCGTTGACGTAGAAGGCGGAAACGAAGCCGTCGCGATTGGACAAACCATCGAGGTCCAGTGTCTCCCAGCCCTTGGGCAGAATGGGATGTCCGGGGTTCACGTGAACGCCACTACTGCGCGGGTAAAGATGCGGAGCGTCAAAGTTCTCAAACCAGAAGGCTTCGCCACCCGCATTGGGCGCAGGAAGGGTTGTGAACGACGTTACCGGCCCGGGGCTGTCCCCAAGTTCATTGGAGGCGACGAGCCGCGTGTAGTAGGTCGTGTTGGGAGCCAGGTTGCCCGGATCCGCAAAGAAGACGTCCGTGGAATCCTCGAGAATCGGAGGACCGACCATGTCTTCGACGTCGGCCTGGTTCGTCCCAAAGAATACCGTGTAGCTGGTCGTGTCGGGATCCTGGGGCAGGTAGAGATAAGTCACAGGGTTGACATCTGTTGCCGCATTCGGCGGGTAAACAATTGATTGAGGAGAGGGCCCTGCAAGGACCGAGATGGAGAAGTCGTCGAGAATGAAGCGTGAACCCAAGTTCGAGTAGCAGTTGATGGCCACGCGGACATTCTGTCCCTTGGGCAGCACATACTCGCGCAACTGAAAGGTAAGAAAGTCCGGTCCGGGAATCAGCAAAGTATCGATCAGGTTCGTGTAGTCTGCCGGATCGGTGCTCGAGGTGTTTGTCGAGTAACGGATGTCGGCGACTTCGTCGATCGAGCTGTCGCCACCGCGCGCATAGAACCGCAGGACCGTGTCGAATGTCGGATGCGTCTCGACGGGCGGGAAAAACACCCAATCGTCCGACTGCCCATCGGCGCTGCCGCGCGACCACAGTGCATTGGGGGTGGTGAAGTTTTGTGAAGCCGTTGGCGAGGCGAACACATAGAAAGGTACGACTTGTCCTGCTCGCGTCGTGAGTCCATCGCCGTCAAAAGCGTCCCATCCCTTGGGAAGGAAGGGATAGCCGGCGTTGGTCACCGTATTGGGGATTGAGAACGGGTGGCCGTCCAGATTGTCGAAGAAGAAGGTTCCGCCTTCGGCCGTGACTGCCGCCCGCGTCGTGAAGGAGGCAACTGGACCGTCCGAGGAGTCGGACTCATTTGTGGTCCGCAGCATGGCATAGTAAGTCGTGCTTGGTGCCAGAGTGCCGGGATCAAAGTACCATGCGCCCGGCGAAACCGGCTGCAGGGGTGCCAATGCCGCGTTTGCAACGGCCGTCTGATCAGTGCCGAAGTACAGTTCGAGACCGGTCAAGCCCAGCGCCGTCGGGCTGGCAACCCACGTCTGCAGGTTCACGTCGGACGCCCCATTGGGCGGTGAAAGCACCGCGAGTGCAGGAGCGGGGGAGCTGATGAATGCCGAGACGTCATCAATGATGAATCGCGACCCCAAGTCCGAGGTGCAGTTGATGGCGATCCGGATCGACTGTCCCGGAGGCAAGACATAGTCGTAGGGTAGGAAAACCTCATAAGAGACGAGATCTGTCGTGATCGTGCCAAGCTCATTTGTATAGTCCGCCGGATTCGTGCTGGCCACATTTGTGGAGTAGCGGACTGACGCGTTTTCCGCGATATCCGCCGCGCCTCCACGTGCCCAGAACCGCAGGACAGAATTGAGCGAAGCATGCGTTTGAATCGGAGGCAGGAACACCCAATCATTGCTTTGGCCGTCCGCGCTACCGCGCGAACGGAGGGCCGAAGGCTGCGATAGCTGGCGGGTCGCCGTGCCGTCGGACTCGACGTAGAATCCCGACTGGAAGCCTTCCCGGTTGTTCAGGCCGTCAACATCCAGCGAATCCCAACCTTTGGGAAGAGCGGGGTAGCCGGGGTTGACCGGAGGACCGCTGCGCGGGTGCAGGTGGCGCTGGTCGAAACTGTCGGCCCAAAAAATATCGCCGGCCGCAGTCGCCGCTGGACGCGTGGTGAACGACACCACCGAGCCTTCTGTGTCTCCGTTCGCGTTCGACGCGTCGATGCGATAGTAGTAGGTTGTGTTCGGGTCGAGATTACCCGGATTGGCGTGGAATATGTCCGCCACGTCATCAAGGATCTTTGGTGCTGTTCCGGCCACCACGTCTGCCTGGTTCGAAGAGAAAAATACCGTGTGGCTGGTGGCGGTGGGGTTTTGCTGGAAGTAGATCCACGTCTGCGCATTGATGTCGGTTGCCGCGTCGGCGGGGAAAAGCGTCGAGGTCGGCATCGGCGGGCCCGACGGATCGTAGACCAGGAGGTCGTCCACCCAGATGAATAACTGGTCCGGGTACGAGCGGCCGTAGAAGGCAATGTGATAGGTTCCCGTCGTGGCGGGCGAGAGCACGAACTCCTCATGGCGCGGCGTCGTGGCGGCGGACAATGCCGTGCCCTCGAAGAGGTCATATGAGGTGATTTTTTCGCCGAAGGTCTGGATATCGAACGCGTTGTCCTTGTCCGGTCTGGGCCCTTGGAACAGGTAAACATCCATTTCATCGACCACCGAGGCGCCGCCGCCCGAAACGGAGTAGAAGAACTGGTAGTTCTTTCCACCCTCCAGGTCGATCCCCGGCGTGATCAGGTAATCGTCCACAAAATTGTTCACGTTCCAGTGGATGTAGGCCACGCTGCTGGTGGCGCGCGTGGCCTGCGCCGGCGCCGCCAGAACCCAGACGGGCAGCCAGGGGGTTTCGGGGGTTCCCTCAATATCGTACACCGTGAAGCCAAGATCCTCAAGACTTGTCCCGGTCTCGAAGTCTTCGCTATAGAGGACCTGAGCGGGCGACGGAGTCGCCATGCCCAGCGCCAGAGCGGCTGCTCCGGCAATCAGCCAGTTTCGTGAAGCACCCATCGGCCTTTCCTTTCGTTCTTCAGTTGGTTGTTTGGGAGTGAGGTCAAGGGTTGAAGGTTGGATATTCTAGCCGACCACGGGACGGAACGCGCCGGACGGCTGAAGCAGCCGCTCGCGTCCCTTGCGCAGGTAGGGGGAATAATCCTGGCGGATCGGGTTCGGGGCTTCCTCTCCCCGGCCCAGCATTCGTCCAAGGCCAGTCACCAGCGACACGAGCGATTCGGCGTCGGACTCCGAAACGCACTCGGCGGCGATGATGCCCCGCTCCTGATCCATGTTGTGATAATTGCCCACCGGGATGCAAATTCCTCCCGCGCGGAATCCTCCCCGCGCCAGCGGCGTCGCCTCGCAGGTGCCACGGTCCATCAGGGCCCGCCGGGCCGAGATGCCGCTCGCCACCGCGAGACTCCAGAAACGATCCGACAACTGCCCGTCAAAGGTCGAAGAGCGGTCCCCCACCCGGATGATGGCGCCGCCACCACGCTGCACGACCGCCGTCTCGCCGCTCGTCTCGATGGAGACAAAGAACCCCTCCGGAGCCAGTAGCGACGGGTATTCTTCCTCCTCCACCAGACAAAGGAGGCCACAGAATCCCGCCTCCTCGGCGCGCGTGAACAACATGGAGATGTCCAGGTCCGTCTCGTCCGAATCGGCCAGCCGCCCCAGAGCCTCCAGCATCACGGCGCATCCGGCCAGGTCATCGCACGCGCGCGAATGCAGAAGGCCCTCGGCCTGCCGGAAAGGGTGCAGATCCCACATGCCGAGGCGCGCCCCCGCCGGATCTTCGTCACAGGCCAGCACGATGCGGCGCGCCTCGGCGACGGGATCGGTCTCCCCCGCCTCCAGAATCCGCGCGCGGATTCCCGCGTCGCCGGGCGCACGGAACAAACGGACCTTGCCGCCGGGAAAGTAGGAAGACTCCACCCGGCCCTCGAACCAGGCCTCGACCAGATAACGGCCCTCCTGGTCGCGGTGTCCCGATTCTTCCAGAACGTCGGAATCGAAAATGAAGCCCGGATGGTCCATGTGGGCGACAAACGTCACGGGCAGGCCATGGGGCTTGCCGCGCTTGAGGCGGGCGATGCGGTTGCCGAAGCGGTCAACCTGCACGGCCACGCCG
>CAYTRP010000083.1:8650-10393 GCA_964440195.1 uncultured Candidatus Sumerlaeota bacterium | reverse complement strand
CGAACTACACGGCGGTGAGCGAGGGAGGGAGGTAGAAGGGTGAAGGGTGAAGAGTGAAAAAAGGATGAAGGATGAAGGATGAAGAAAGGCGGGGTTGGGGATTGGGAATTCGGATGCGTTCCGCGTGTTTCGTCAGTCCTATCAGTCCCATTTCTCCCATTCCGCAAGGCCGACAACAACGTGGAGTTTGAGGATGCTACGCAGGCACAGTGACGATTCGGTGGTCTTGTCCGGCGCCCGGCGGATCCTGGTGGTGGCCGGGGGCACGGGTGGACACATTGCGCCGGCGTTGGCGGTGGGGGAGTACTTGCGTTCGGCGTTTGGCGAGGACGTGCGTGTGCGGTATGTGTCGGGGAGCCGCGCGGTGGAGCAGCAGGCGTTTGCGGCGGCGCACGAGTTTCCGGACAAGCTGGCGTGCGAGCGCGCGCCGGGATTGGCGTTGAGCACGCTGCCGCAATGGCCGCGCTACGCCATGTCGGTGTTCCAGGCACATCGGTTGGTGCGGTGCTTCGAGCCGGATGCGGTGCTGGCGATGGGCGGCTATGTCTGTGCGCCTGTGTTGACGGCTGCGCGGCTGGCGGGGGTGCCCTTCTTCCTGCACGAGTCAAACTCGGTGCCGGGGCGCGTGACGCGGCTGTTTGCGGGGGGTGCGCGCAAGGTGTTCCTGGCGCACGAGGACGCGGTGTCGATGTTGCCGGCGCGCTCGCAGTGCCGCCTGGTGGGGACACCGGTGCGCGCGGCGCTGTTCCAGGCGGAGCGCGGCGAGGCGATGCGCTTGTTTGACCTGCGGGTGGGCGTGCCGACGTTGCTCGTGCTGGGTGGAAGCCAGGGCGCGCGCGCGCTGAACGAGATGCTGGTGGAGGCCCTGCCGCGCCTGTCGGCGGCGATTGCCGAAGCGGGCGGGTTGCAGGTGCTGTGGTCGTGCGGGGCATTGCATTGCCGCAGCGTGGAGTCGCAGGTGGAGCGGCTGGGCCTGGCGAATGTGACCGTGCGCGCGTTCGAGTACATCGAGCGGATGGAACTGGCGTATGCGGCGTGCGACGCGGTGCTGAGCCGCGCGGGCGCGAGCACGCTGGCGGAGCTGTCGGCGCTGGGTCTCCGCTCGGTGCTGGTCCCGTATCCGCACGCGGCGGACAACCATCAGGCGGCGAACGCGGCCTCGCTGGAGCGAGCGGGGCTGGCGGTGGTGCTGGAGGAGAACGCGATGACGCCCGCTGGCCTCGCCGAGGCGTTGGCGCGCCTGTTGGGCGAGACGCTGGGGGGCCCCGGACGCGAGGGCGGCGCGGCAAGCCGCGAGGGACAGGCGGCGCGGCTGATCGCGGAAGAGCTGATGCAGGTGTCGCCACGCAGTGAATCCCGCGGCCGCGTCCCGTTGAACTCCGGGTCCGGCGGCAATCGATGGAGTTCCGTCGCATGACTGTTCCCTTCACGGTAAGCCCGGGCGCCGATGACCGGGTGGTATTCCGCCCGACGAGCGAGGGTCTTGGCTTCGACAGCGCGCACCTTGTCGGCATCGGCGGGTGCGGGATGAGCGCGCTGGCGTGGGCGTTGCTCGCGTGCGGGGTGGATGTGAGCGGGAGCGACGTGAAGGAGAGTCCAACGGTGCGGCGTCTGCGCGAGGCCGGCGCGCGCATCGCGATCGGGCATTCGGCGGAGGCGATCGAGCGGCCGGAGGTGGCGATCCTCTCGAGCGCGATCCGCCCGGACAATCCCGAGGTGCTGGAAGCGCGGCGCAAGCATGTG
>CAYTRP010000083.1:0-8640 GCA_964440195.1 uncultured Candidatus Sumerlaeota bacterium | reverse complement strand
GTTGTTCCTGCGGCTGCGGCGGTCGATCCTCGTCAGCGGCACGCACGGCAAGACGACGACGACGGCGATGTTGTCGCTCGCGATGGCGGCGGCGGGGCTCGATCCGTGGGGCTTCGTGGGCGGCAATGTCCCCGCGTGGGACGGGAATTCGCGCGTGGGGGGCGTTGAGTGGGCGGTGGCGGAGGCGGACGAGAGCGATGGGACCTTCGAGCGGCTGCCCGCACAGCACCTGATCGTGACCAACGTGGAGGACGACCACCTGGACTATTGGAAGACGAGCGAGGCGATGCGCGCCGGTTACCGGCGCGTGGTGGAGAAGGTCTCGGCCGGCGGGACGGTGCTCGCGTGCGCGGATGATCCGGGCGCGCGCGACCTGGCGTACGCGGTGACGCGGCGGGTGAAGACGTACAGCCTTGAAGAGGGCCTTGGGGATTACAGCGCCGGCTCGATCGTGCTGGGACCGTTTCACTCGGACTTCGAATTCTTCCTCGGCCGGCAACCGGTGCTGCGGGTGCGCGTGGGCGTGCCGGGGCGGCAGAACATCTCCAACGCGGTGGCAACACTGGGGATGGTGCATGCCATCGGCGGGGACGTTGTGGCAGCGGCGCTCTCGCTCGCGGACTTTCACGGAGTGGGGCGGCGCTTCGAGCAGAAGGGAATCGCCGCCGGCGTGACGGTGATCGATGACTATGCGCATCATCCCACGGAGATCGCGGTGACGATCCACGCGGCCTTGGCGGCGCGGCGCGAGATGGGCGGGCGGTTGGCGGTGGTGTTCCAGCCGCATCGCTACACGCGCACGCGCGACCTGATGGATTCGTTCGCGACGTGCTTTGACGGGGCGGACATCCTGGTGCTGGCGGGAATATACGGGGCGGGGGAGGATGCGATCGAGGGGATCACGGCGAGCGCGCTGGCGCGGGGCGTGGAGGCGGCGACGGGGCGCGCGCCGCGCGTGTTCGACGATCGCCGGGAGATCGCGGGGAGCCTCGTGGACGACCTGCGGCCGGGCGACCTGGTGCTGACGCTCGGTGCCGGCGACAATTGGCAGACGGCGGAGGAGTTGGTGTCGCTGCTGAAGGATCGGGAGAAAGGCCGCGCGGGACTCGCGGCCGTTGATCAAGTCGGAGGACGGGGCTGATGCTGCGCGTGAACGAGTTTCGCCTGGATCGCGGCCTTTGCGGTATTCCGAACCTGGACCTGCAATGGAACGCGGACCTGTCGCAAAAGACGTGGATGAAGACGCAGGCGCGCGCGAGCGTGTTGGCGCAGCCGCGATCCGTGCACGCGCTGCGCTCGCTGCTGCTGGTGGCGCGCGAGCGCGAGTGGCCGCTGCTCATGCTGGGGGGCGGGGCGAACACGATCTTCGCGACGCACGACTTCGAGGGGATCGTGGTGACGCTGCCGCGCACGCCCTACGGGGAGATCACGTTTGCGGGCGGGCACCGGGTGCAGGCGGGCGCGGGCGTTCCCGTCGGCCAGTTGCTGTCGTCGGCGCGTTCGTATGGATTGATGGGCGTGGAGTTCATGACGATGATCCCCGGCCTGGTGGGCGGGGCGTTGGCCGGGAATGCGGGTGCCGGGGGTTGGGGCCTGTGCGACTTCGTGGAGGAAGTGGTCGTGATGCAGCGCGACGGCCGCGTGCGGCGCCTGAAGCGCGGGGACTTCCGGTTCTCCTACCGCTTCTCGGAACTGAGCGAGCACGTCGTGTTGATGGCGGAGTTCCTGCTGGAGCCGCTGAACGAGAAGGTGGCGGCCGGGCGCCTGCAGGACTGCAAGGAAAAGAAGAAAAACCAGCCGTACAAGGAGCCGTCGAGCGGCTGCATCTTCAAGAACCCGCGCGACCCGATGACCGGCAAGCAGGTCAGCGCGGGAAAACTGATCGACGAGGCGGGGATGAAGTCGTATGTGCTCAATGGGGTGAAGGTGAGCGAGAAGCACGCGAATTTCCTGATCAACACGGGCGAGGCGACGGGGGAGGACTTCCTGGCGATGATCTCGCTGATCCAGGACACGATCCGCGAGCGGCAGGGCGTGGAGCTTGAAGTCGAGGCGCGCATCGTGGGCGGACCGCTGACAAGCTGCGTGCTGCGCTAATTCCCGGGGAGGGAAAGTCGATGGCGCCCTTCCTGCGCCGCAAGAAACCGCCGGGTCCCACAACCGACGGCTCCTCGAGCCGGGGAAGCGGTCGCGTGCGGATGCTGGCCTCGCCGTCGCGCGATGCGGTGCCGCGCGGGTTGGCGGGGCGCGCGCGGTACTACACGGGCAAGCTGCCGTCGCTGCCGTCGTTGTCGGGAGGGCGATGGGCGATGTTGGGGGTGATGGCGGCGGCATGCGTGGGGCTGGGGTTCCTGTTCCAGGCGTTCCTGCTCGAATCGGATTACTTTGAGGTGCGCGATTGGGCGGTGGAGAACAACGAGCGCCTGACGCCGGAGGAAGTGACGCGGCTGGCGCGGGGCGGAGATGTGGATTGGCCGGTCAACCTGTTCGCGTTCGAGCCGGGGGAGGCGGAGGACCTGCTGCGCACACACCCGGTGATCCGCAACGCGTCGGTGCTGCGCGAGCCGCCCAACACGGTGCGGCTGATCGTGCAGGAGCGCAAGGAGCGGGCGGTGATGCTGGATTCGGGGGGGCGCGGATTGTTGGTGGACGTGGAGGGCGTGCTGTTCGCCGAGGCGCGGACGGCGGAGTTGCTGGACAAGCGCTTGCCGGTCCTCACGATGGGCGGCGGCCAGACGTGGAATGTGGGCGACCGTCTGCCGCCGGACTTCATGCGACTGGTGATGGAGTACAAGGGGACGCTGCTGGCGAGTGTCTCGCCGCTGGTGACGCAGGTGTCGGAGTATCATTGGTCCGAGGAGCAGGGTCTGGTGCTGGTGATGCGTTCGGGTGCGCGGTTGGTGTGCGGGCGACTGGGACCCGAGGCGACGTTGTACAAGGCGGAAGGCTTGATGGGAAAGTACCCCAAGCTGGCCGGGATCATGACGGCGGACTTGCGGATCGACAGTCATATCCCCTGGTTGCCAGAGCCCACGCCGACTCCGGTGCCGAAGCGGCGGTGAGCGGGGCGCGGCTGGTTGCAGACACCGATGAATCGGATGGACACCGATGGGGAAAGTGGCTGGAAAGTAGCTGGGGCGTCCCGCCAATGCCGTTCAATGGTTCCGCGCGCTCCTTTGGTTCTTGTGCGTCCCATCCGGGACGCGGATCATTGCGCCACCACACCCGGCATCGCCCTGCGGGACGATGCCGGGCTAGTAAACCGGCATCCCCGCAGGATGCCTTGATGCGCAAGGATTTATAAAGGCACTTTCAATTTCGGGCGTGCGCCGTGGATGCGAGTGCGACAAACAAAACCATTGAACGGCATTGGCCCCCTTCGCCAAGGCTACGGTGGACACGCCGGATGCCCGCGCTCCCTTGATTTTTCGAAACGGGAAAGGTGACACGCCGCTTGCTCGCTTTGGGCGGATCGCCCTCCCCGGCAGGTCTCACTCCCCAGGGACGATGACGAGTTCGACGCGGCGGTTGAGGCGGCGGTTCTCGGGCGTGTCGTTGGGGGCCACGGGCGAGAAGAATGCCCGTGAGGAAGCGCTGAGCAGGCGGGCCGGCACCTCGTCGCCATAGGCGAGGAAGCGCGTCACCGCAAGCGCCCGGGCCGCGCCCAGGTCCCAGTTGTCCTGGTAGGGCATGTTCGCCAGCGGCACGTTGTCGGTGTGGCCCTCGACGGCGATGTGGCGGACCGGAATTCCCCGCAGCGCGCGCGCCAGCGAGTTGAGCATCTGCTCGCCGTTGGCCGAAAGCAGCACGGTCCCGGGCTGGTAGAGGGCCTCGTTGAGGATGCTGACATGGATTTCGCCGTTCCGTTCCTCGACCTTGGCGATGCCGGTGTTGAGGGCGTTGCGCAGCGCGTCGCCGACACGGGCGACGAGGTCCGTGCGCGTTGCCGCGACCGCGGCGACCGCCTGTGCCTGCGTGGCGAGTTGGGCCTTGGCTTCCTCCAGGGAGCGGGTGGCGGCGGCGAGTTCCTTTTCGCGGTCGCGCAGGTCATTGCTCAGCTTCTCCACCTGGGTCGCCGCTTCTTCCTTGTCGGTGCTCAGGGCCGTCAGTTGGCGGCGGAAATCGTCGCGCTCGGCGCGGGCGTCGTCGCGTTCGGCCATGAGGGTGCGCGCCTCGGCGGTCCTGAGTTCCAGGGTGCTTGTCATCTCGTTGATGCGCGTGCGCAGGCCTTCCATGGCGGCGTTGGCGGATTGAAGATCCGACTCGGAGAGGGCCAGCGAGTTGTTGCGGATCTCCAGTTCCGACTCGAGTTGTTCGACGCGCAGGCGCAGTTCGTTCTCGCGCGCGAGGCGTTCCTCCATCTCGCGGGCCATGGACGCGGCCTGGCTGGTGCGCGCGTCGCCCAGCAGGCGGTTCGCGGCGGCCACCTGCATGGTGAGCTGCTCGTTTTCCTTCTTGAGGCGGTCGCTCTCCATGGTGGCGGCGACGGTCTGCTCGCTGTACTGGCGCAGTTGCGCGTCGTGGCGCTCCTTTTCCTGCTCGAGCTGCGAGATGCGCGCTTCCTTGAGTTCGATGTCCATCTTGAGCTGACGGATGGGGTTGCAACCGGTCGTGGCCGCCAGCACGGCGAGGAGCAGCAGGGTGGAAACAAGCGCGGGGCGAGGGGAGAACGGGAAGCGCATCATGGGGAGCGATCCTCGCGGGAGGTGGAATCGGAAGGGGGCACCGCGTGGCGGCGGCGGCTGACCCGTTCCATGAAGTACAAGCCAACAAAGAGCAGGACGATGACGGCCGCCTGCACCAGACCGAAGCGCCAGTCCAAGGGGCGCAGCGCAACAGCGGCAAGCCCAACACACAGTGTCGCGCCGTAAAGAAAAACGACTGCCTCGACGCGCGTCATGCCGAGGTCCACGAGGCGGTGGGAGACGTGGCAGCGGTCGCCGACCATGAGGGGACGCCCCTCGCGCCAGCGTATCCACATGACGGACAACGCATCGAACAGCGGCACGCCCAGAACGATCAGCGGCATCAGGATCGGCAACGCCGTGGGGGTGCCCTCGCGGTAGTACGTGACCAGGATCATGAGCGACGCCAGCAGGAAGCCGAGGTGCGTGGATCCCGAGTCGCCGAGAAAGATCGATCCCTTGGGGAAATTGTGCACGAGGAACCCCGCCGTCGAACCCGCCACCAACGCGAACACGAGCATCAGGTAGTACTCGCCGGACAGGCCCGATTGCAGCACCATCACGCCCGCCACGATGGCCGCGACGCCCGAGGCCAGGCCGTTCATGTTGTCGAGGAAGTTGAAACTGTTGGTGAGCAGCACCACCCACAGGAATGTCAGCGCCATGCCAAAGACCGGAGGAAGGAACAGGCGGATGACGACCCCCTCCATGAGGAGGGGGACCACGGCGAGGGCCTGCACGCCGAGGCGCAGCCCGGCGGGAAGGTCGTGCAGGTCGTCGAGCACGCCGAGGGCAAAGATGATCGTCGCCCCCAGCGCGATGGCCGCCAACTGGCCGCCGCGCAGGCCGATGTTCCCGGCCAAGACGCGCACGGACTCGGGGAGGAAACCCAGCTCGGGGACGATCCACCGCGCCAGCAGGATATTGAGGGCGAGGCACCCCCAGAAGGCGGCAAAGACCGCCACGCCGCCACTGCGGGGGGTGGGGCGCCGGTGGACCTTGCGTGCGGCGCCGGGGCGATCCATCATCCCCACGCGCCGACCGAGCACGCCGGCCCACGGCGTGATCACCGCCGCCACCAGGAAGGATTGCGCAAAGGCCAAAAGGGCGAGGAGGGAGAAGGCGAGCACGGCGCGCGGTTTCCTGGGTCGGGGGCGATCGCGCAATGAGCGTCCCGCGATGCCCACGCGGTCAAGGGGCGCGTGCCGGGCGGTTCACTCCGGCTTCGCACCGCGCGCGAGGAACAACAGCCGGGTGATGCCGTAGCGCCGCTCGTCGGCCACGTGCCAATCCTCGGGGGGCGGGGTGTCCTCGTCGCGGTGGATCTCCAGAACCGCAATGGCCCTTGGCGCAAGGGAACCGCCCATGGTCAGTTCCGCGAGGGCGACCTGGCCCAGGCCCGTGTGGTACGGCGGCATCAGGAACACGAGGTCGAAGCCGCCCTCGGGCGAATTGGCATGGCGCAGGCACGCGGGCACCTTGCCCGTGACCAACCGGGCGCGCGCGCCATAGCCCAGCTTGGCGATGTTGCGCTCGATGGCGCGGGCCGAGCGGGCATTCGCCTCGATGAACGTCCCCGTCGTCGCGCCGCGGCTAAGCGCCTCCAGGCCCACCGCGCCCGTTCCGGCGAACACATCCAGGACTTGCCGCCCCGCCAGACGCCCTTGCAGGATGTTGAAGAGTGCCTCGCGGACGCGATCGCGCAGGGGCCGGGTGTCCATGCCCTCGGGCGCGAACAGCAGGGTGCCGCGCTTTTCCCCGCCGATGATCCTCAGCACGGGCCGTCTCCCTTGGCAAGGCGCTCGATGCCGGAGGTGTCCGCGCCCAAGTGCTCCATGCTTGCCAGCATGCGTTCCTGTAGAAGACGCGCCGCGTCGCCGGGAAGTTTGGCACCGCCGGCATCAAACACCCTTTCCAGCGCGACGTAGACCCGCGCAAAGGGGAGCGGGAACTCCGCGCGATCCCATGAGCGGAAACGCAACGCCGGTGCGGAGTGCGTCGTGACGGAGTAGAGGCTTGCACGGGTGGCCAAGGCGAGCGTGAAGATCCCCTCGCGCGGGACGCCGCGCGGGCCGCGCGGACCATCGACGGCGAGCAGGCCGAGCTTTCCCGCGCGCACGGCGTCGATCAGTTCGAGGAGCCCCGCGGCACCACGGCTGCGCGGGCTGCCATTGACGGTTTCCATCCCAAAGCTGGCGATGATCTCGCCGAGCAACTGGCCATCCTGGCTCGGGCTGACCATGGTCACGATGCGCGGCCTTGTCGCGCGCGGGAGGGATTGAAACGCGCCCAGCGCGCAGAAGAAGGACCCGTGGAAAATCGCGGCGGCGCACGGGGGATCCCCGCGATGCATCTCCGCGAGGCATTCGGCACCGTGGAACCGCACGCGCCAGGTGCGCATCCACAGCTTGACGAGGACGAGCACCACCGGGGCGATCACGCGGCGGATGACCGCGAACTTGACGCGGCGCCAGGTGGGCGAGCGCTTCCTGCCGGAGGAGGACACGGGACGCGCCTTCAGCGGCGGCCCGAGGGATCGAACGCATCCCGCAGGCCGTCGCCAAAGAGGTTGAAGCTCAACATGGTGATGCTGATCGCGAGCGCGGGAAAGACGATCAGGTGGGGGTCCGTGCCGAGGAAGCGCACGCCGTCGTTGGCGAGGGAGCCCCACGAGGCGATGGGCGCGGAGACGCCCAGGCCGATGAACGCGAGGAAGGCCTCGATGAAGATGGCCTCGGGGATGGCGAGGGTCGCGGCCACGAGGAGCGGCGGGGAGCAGTTGGGCAGCACATGGCGCAGGAGGATGCGCGCCTGGCCCATGCCGATGGCGTGACATGCCGAGACATAGTCGCGATGGGATTGGTTGATGACCTCGCTGCGGGACAGGCGCGCCATCGTGAGCCAGTTGGTGAGGCCCAGCGCGATGTAGATGCTGATCAACTCGGGAGACAGGATCAGCGGCAGGTTTTGCGGCAGGACGTCTTGCAGGATCGGCTTGAGGAAGAGTTGCAGGATGATGACCACGAGCAGCAGCGGGACGGAGTAGAGGGCATCGACGAAGCGCATCAGCAGCGTGTCGATCCATCCGCCCATCCATCCCGCGATGGTTCCGATGCCGACCCCGATGACGAGGTTGATGAGCATGGAGACGAAGCCGACGGTGAGGCTGATGCGGGCGCCGAGGAGGAGGCGGGCGAACATGTCGCGCCCGTGGTTGTCCGTGCCGGCGGGATGGGCCCACGAGGGCCGCTGGGGATCGCCCAACAGGGCGAGATCGCCGACCGTGGGGCTCTTGGTCCAGGCCAGGGGGCCGAAGAGGGCCGTGAGGATGATGAGGAGCAGCAGGACCAGGGCGACGACGCTGACGGTGCTCTTGGCAAAGCGTGCTGCCGCCGGGTAATGCACCCGCCACGACTTGGGGCCCCCGGCGGGGACCTCGGGGAGCATGGGAGTCGAGGCAGTGTTCACACGCGGCAATTCCGGCAGGAGGGTGGCGAGACGGTCGGGCGGACAGGACAGGTCGGCGGCGGGTGGGCCCGGCGTCAAGGCCACGATCCCCCGCCGAGGCCCGGCGCTCCACCCTTTTCTAACCTCTTTCTTACGGCTGCCCCCCGCTCCGTGCTTGCCCGGCGGGGGGCCGGGTTGTTTGTCTTGGTGTTCGGCCCATGGCCGCCCGTCACGAATCCCATCGAGAACCATGACCGAGCCGCCCGCCCACACCCCGCACCCCGGCAAGATCAGCGCCCGCAGCGTGGACTTTTATTATGGTCCGAACCAGGCGCTGTTCTCCGTCACGATGGATGTCCCGGCGGGGGAAGTGACGGCCCTGATCGGGCCGTCGGGCTGTGGCAAGTCCACGTTCCTGCGCCTCATCAACCGCATGAACGACCTGATCGACCACACGCGCATGACGGGTGAGCTGCTGGTGGATGGCGAGAGCGTCTTCTCCTCGGGC
>CAYTRP010000082.1:7944-10512 GCA_964440195.1 uncultured Candidatus Sumerlaeota bacterium | reverse complement strand
GATCTGGGGGGTGGAGCATTCCATCACACGGGCGGGCGGGGGCGATCATTTCCCCGAGGGTCGTGGAGGGCGGGTGCCCCTCGCCCGCCCAGACCGGAGGGTAGCCGGATACGAACACTTGATTTGTATCCTCCCTGAATCCTGAATCCCGGCCCCCGTTTTCTGAATCCCGATTCCCAACAAGACTCCCCCCGGTGGCCATGAGGGCCACCGGGGGGTCTTGTGAAGCGCGGGGCTGGAGGGATGGCTGTTAGTAGAGCATCCAGCCCTTCTCGGAGGTGGGGTTGCCGGGTCCGACCTGGACACGGAAGGGGCCGTGGCGGGTGTCGTTGCCGTTGGAGTCGATGTCGATGAGGAAGTAGCCGCGGTTTTCGTCAGCCCCAATGGGGAGCGGGTCGAGGAGGTTGTAGGTTGCTCCGCCTCCGTTTTGACCGGCGGCGGGGATGAGGGTGTTGCTGACGGGGCCTGCGGGAACAATGGCGCCGCCCTCAAAGCGGATGCGGCGGACGCGGAAGCCGACGTTGTCGATCTCCGAGGAGGTGGTCCAGGTGATCTGGGCCGGGCTGCCGACGCCGGTGGACGTGGCGCTGAAGGATTCGAGTTCGATCAGCAGCAGGCTGTCGGTGAGGGTGCCGGGGGATTGGGTGGTGATGTCGTGCTGCACATCGTCATGCGGGGGCGAGAAGGAGTGGATTTCCTCGGAAGGGCGATGCGTCACATACAGATTGCCGTACCGGTCCGTCGAAATTCCCTGCCCCTTGCCCGCTACCGAGACGGCGGCTGGGGCATAGCCAACGGGGAACTGGGTGAGATCGTCAAAGTTCAGGATCAGATCGCTTGCCAGAAGGGTGTAGGGCTTTGAGGCGAGCGTCGCATCGGAGGCGTTGCCCACACGGAAGACACCACGCGGCGTGCCCGCGCTGGCCGCGGCGTAAACCTCGCCTGTGATCTGGTCGACATGCAACGCGGTGAAATTGCTCGATCCGGCAGGGACGCGGACCAGCCAGGCCATGTTCGCATCGGTCAGCACGACCCCGGGTGCCGCCTCCACATCGGCGCGATTCCAACGGAAGATACGTCCCTCGCCGGCAATGGTGGCTGTCCGATTGCGGATCAGCACGTACACGTTGCCCAAGGCGTCGAGCTTGACATCCTGCACGTAGTTGGTCGTCGATCCATCCAACGGGTCCGTCGTCGTCAGACGCGTGTTGGCCGTGATTGCGTGGGGATACGCCGCGCCCATGGTGGCACGATCAAGTACGTTGTTGCCGTAGCCCAGGAAGCCGACACGGTCACCCGAACCCGAATCGGTTCCGACAGCAAAACCGCGCGGGAACAGATCCGTGGTCCATGCATTGGTGGCGATCGACTGGATGTCGTTCGGGTCCTGCGCCGAGATATTGAAGACGCCGATCTTCGCGGGAGCCGTCTGCCCCGCCCACCACATCAGGTCCGGGTTGATGGGGTCTTCATGCATCTTCCACACGGCTTGGCTCCCCGGGGGTGCCGCTGTGTGCTGGCCCTTTGTTGCAGCCGCTCCGCCGCCGTCACCGATGATCGGCTCCAGATCGGTGCCCAATAGAATGATGCCCGCCGGTTGGGCTGCATTATAGGAATGCGCCGCCAGCAACAAGCCGAACTGGTCGCTGTTCGGATCCAGTGGGATCCGAAGGTCGTTCGGGGAATACCCATTGAAGATACTGGTTTGCTCGGTGGCCTTCAGGCCGCTGCTGTTGTTGGTGATCAGCGTCCACTCGTTCGTCGTCTCGAACTTCTTGACGTTCACGCGAATGACAAACTCGTTGCCGCCGACGACAACGGGATTGGCCGCGTCGTCGTAGCCATCCCAGGTGATCGTGTGGCGGCCGCGCGTGGTCTCGACGTCGGGAGACGTGAAGGGGTAGGTCCGCACGACGGACGCCGTGTTGTTGTTGTACAGCTCCACGGTCACCGAGTCCGCGTCCTCATTCAGGGTGTAGCTCATGTCCACGTTGAGGTTTGGACCGACCAGCGCCGGCTCGCCGAAGCGGATCATTGAGGCATAGGGGACGGCTTCGACGTGGTTTGCGGCGAAGGTGCAGGCAAGTGCGAGTGCGAGGGCCCCGCCACTACGGGCGAGAGAGGCGCGTTGGGGGCGCTTCATGTGTGTGTCTCCTGGCAAAGAGTGATATGCGATGCTGCGGGGGGGTGCGCGGCGCGCTTGCCAGAGGGGAATTTGGGGAGAGGCGGCTCGCCTCGCCTGAAAACCAACTCCCCGGGGCGGGGTTTGCCGGCCAACAGGCACCAATATCACCTAATCTCTGGCAATGCGATCCATGCTTTAAGAAAGAGACTAGATTTTTTTCTTTTGGCATCGCAATGGCAATTTTGGATCTGGGATCTGGGAGTTGGGATCTGGGGGTTTGGGGAGTCATTGCCCCTTGGCCGGTCATGGGTGCCTTGGCTCCAGGAAAAACCCCCGGTGGCCATGGCGGCCACCGGGGGGAAGTGTCAAGGTTGGGACGCGGGACAGGTCAGTACAGCGACCAGCCCGGCTCGCCCGAGGGTTGGCCATCGACTTGCAGGGGG
>CAYTRP010000082.1:0-7934 GCA_964440195.1 uncultured Candidatus Sumerlaeota bacterium | reverse complement strand
GGGGATTGGGCCGTGGCGGGTGGCCGTGCCATTGGCGTCGATGTCCACGAGGATGTAGCCGCGCCGTTCGCCGGGGGCGACGGGGAGCGGGTCCACAAGGCTGTAGGACGCGCCCTGGCTGGACGTGCCTTCGGCGGGGATAAGGGCGTTGTTCACGCGGCCCGCGGGGGAGATGGCGCCGTTGTCAAAACGCACGCGCTGGACATTGAAGCCCACATTGTCGATCTCGGTGGCCGTGGACCATTGGATGGTGGCGGGTTGGCCGACGCCGGGGGAGCTGGCGCCGAAGCTTGCGAGTTCGATCAGGAGGGGCGGCGGGAAGGGAACCGGGTCGCCGTCGGGGAGGACGAAGTCCTCGGGCTCGAGGGCCCCAAGGGTGATTGCCACGGCGTCGATGCCACCAATGAGGCCACGCGGGTCGCCATCGGGGTCGTTGGTGGTGTTATAGCCGATGCTGAAGAAACGGCGTCCACCGGCTTCGATCGGATCGGAGACCAGACGACCACGCGAGCCGAAGAGGACGGTGGGCATGCCGGCGGCGTTGTAGGGAACGCTGGTCAGGCCATCATGAGCCCCCTCTTCGTTGGCCAGCAGCACGCCATTTCGGTAGGCGCGGATGGAGGAGGCTGCGGGATTGCCTTCGTTGTAGTCGAAGACCAGGACGTCATGGATCAGCGTGTTGGCGGCGGGGATGAAGTTGCTCTTGAGGACACGCTCGCCATCGGAATCGCCGCGATCCGTCCACCAATCCATGCGGTTGGAGAGGGCGGCGACGGTGCGGATGAAGAAGCCGGCGCGTTCCTGGCCGGAGGCTGATTCGGAGCCGATGATCGATTGGATGCCTGCGGTCATGCCGGTGCCGACGGGATCGGTGGTCCACCAGATGGCTTCCATCGTGAAGGAGCGGGGGGCGATGCCGTTGTCGGATTCGATGCGCAGTCCGGCCACGCCGCCGCCGGTGCTGGGGTTGAGGAGCATGGACTTGCCGCCTTGGACGACGCCCGGGAAGGCGGGCGTGTCGGCAATGACGGGAGGGTTGTCGCCGCGCACCTTGATGGTGAAGTCGAGATTGAGATTGTCGTAGGGAGCGGGAAGGACCGTGCCGATTTCGCCGGGACCGAGCGCGTAGGGATCGTGGTCCAACGCGCCCAAGGGGCCGTCGGTTTGATCGTCGAAGTTGAGGTACACAATGGTTTGTGCGGAGAGCGGGGCGACGAACAAGCCCATGATCGCCGCGAGGACGAGCGACTTGCGCATGGTGATGGACTCCCTCTGGATTTGGAGGATCGGAAGGCCGTGGGCACGCCCTTTGAACGCGTGAATGTGGCAATCCGTCCGTTTATAAACCGTTTCTACTGACAATTTCACAGGAAACCAAAGACGCTGGGTGGTCAAGGCGAGAATTGCGGAGAAGTTGGAAGCGGGAGATTGGGATTTCGGGGTTGGGATTTGGGGATTGGCCGGATTCCACGGCGCGGTTCCGACTCCTGATTGCATCCCGGGGAGGTGCTGCGGCACTTCTCCGGGACTTTCAGGTCACGAGTGATGGCGGATGCTCGGCAAGTTGCTGTTTCCCGAAATCGAAGAGATGGTCCAGCGCAAGGACTTCCGCCAATTGAAGGAAGTGCTGGAGGAGCTCGCGCCGCCGGATGTGGCGGACATCATTTCCGACCTGGAGGACAGCGATCTGCTGGTGGTGTTTCGTCTGCTGCCCAAGACGACGGCGACGGAAGTGTTCGAGCACATGGACCTGGAGCACCAGGTCATCCTGCTGGAGTCGCTGAAGAGCGAGACCGTGCGGCATTTGCTCGAGGAGATGTCTCCGGACGACCGGACGGGCTTGCTGGAGGAACTGCCACCCCGGGCCGCGAGCCGTTTGCTGATGCTGTTGTCGCCGGCGGATCGCAAGGTCGCGCAGGCGCTCCTGAATTATCCCGAGGACAGCGTCGGGCGCCTGATGACGCCCGATTTCATTTACCTGCATCCGGAGATGACGGTGGAGCAGGCGCTGGCGAAGATTCGCCGCCTGGGCATTGATCG
The DNA here is from genome assembly GCA_964440195.1 of uncultured Candidatus Sumerlaeota bacterium. Taxonomy (GTDB): domain Bacteria; phylum Sumerlaeota; class Sumerlaeia; order SLMS01; family JAHLLQ01; genus CAYTRP01. The sequence goes on along the minus strand of CAYTRP010000082.1, from coordinate 5,894 downwards.
CGAGACCGTGTATGCGTTGTACGTGGTGGATCCGGGGATGCGTCTGCTGGGGAGCATCGCGCTGCGCAAGCTGGTGACGTCCCCGCTGGAGTCGATGGTGAGCGACCTGATGGACGAGAATCTGGTCTTCCTGACGGTGGACGAGGACCAGGAGAATGCGATCGAGAAGCTGCGGCATTACGACCTGGTGGCGCTGCCGGTCGTGGACCGGGACCAGAAGCTGGTGGGGATCGTGACGTTCGACGACTTGATGGACATCATGGAGGCGGAACATACGGAGGACGTGCACTTGCAGGCGGCCGTGGTGCCGGTGGACGAGCCTTACTTGCGGATCGGTGCGGTGCCGTTGGTCCGGCGGCGGCTGGGGTGGTTGATGGGCCTGATGCTGGCGGAGGCGGTCGGGGTGGTGCTGCTGGGGCAATATTCGGATTCGATCGCGACGGTGATCGTGCTGGCGCTGTTCCTGCCGGTGATGATCGCGACGGGGGGAAACACCGGGACGCAGGCCTCGGCGCTGGTGATCCGGGCGCTGGCGACCGGCGAGGTGACGCTGGGGGATGCGTTGGCGCTTGCCTGGCGCGAGTCGCTTGTCTGCATCCTTCTCGCCTTGCCCTTGGGCTTCGTGGCGTTCCTGCTGGGGTTGGTTTACAGCGGTTCGGCCATCATCGGGCTTTGCATTGGCATGGGGCTGGCCACCATTGTGATGATGTCGAACATCGCGGGGGGATTGCTGCCGCTGGTGTTCAAGAGAATGGGGATGGATCCGGCGCTGATGTCGGGGCCCTTTATCACAACGATGATCGACGTGGTGGGTCTTGTGGTGTATCTGGAAATCAGTGTTCGATTCCTCAGGTGGCACGGAATTCTTTGAAAGGCTTTGCCAGCTTCCCTTCATGGCTGCATCCAGTATCCAGAGCCTTGCCGTGACCGGCCCGCGCGACGCCGTGGCGTCGATGCACGATTTCCTGGAGGAGGACCTTGCCAGGGTGCGCGGGATCCTCGCGCGCACCCACGATGGCCAGGGGAACCTGATGCGCGAGGTCGCGGCGTATGTGGCCGATGGAGAGGGGAAGCTGCTGCGCCCGTGCATGCTGTGCCTGTCGGCGCGCGCCCATGGCCTTGAGCCGGAGGGAACCGACCACCATGTGCGGCTGGCGGCCGCCATCGAGTTGTTCCATGTGGCGACGCTCCTGCACGATGACGTCATCGACAAGGCGAGCCTGCGGCGCGGGCGGCAAACGGTGAACGCAAGGTGGGGGGACGACGTTGCCATCCTCTATGCGGACTATCTGTATGCGACGGTGTTCGACCTCGCGCTCTCGACGCTGAACCCGCAGACGATGCGCGTGCTGACGGGGACGACGCGGTTGATGACCGAGGGCGAGTTCCTGCAGATCGAGCGGCGCGGGAGCTGGCTGACGGTCGAGGATTACCTGAAGATCATCAAGTGCAAGACCGGTTACCTGTTCAGCGCGGCGGCGGGACTGGGGGCGCTGGCGGCGGGGGCCGACGGCGAGGCCATCGAGCGCATGCTCCGCTTTGGCGTGGAGTTCGGCATGGCGTTCCAGATCACGGACGACACGCTGGATTACGGGGCGCAGGGGGACAACTGGGGCAAGCGCGTGGGCGCGGACCTGGCCGAGGGGAAGCAGACGCTGCCCTTGCTGCGGACGCTGGCGGCGGCAACGGAGACGGACCGCGAGGCGCTGGAGCGCGTGCTTGAGAACGGGCGCGACTTCGAGACGGTGCAGGTCTTCGTTCGCAAGTACCGGGCAATCGAGGAATCGCTGGCCGTCGCCGCGCAACACGCCGAGCGGGCGCTCGGATATCTGGAGCCGCTTGGCGAGGAACCCGCGGGCGAGTACCTGCGCGCGCTGACCCAGCATGTGACTGCGCGGACGTACTGACGCGGCCCGCGGTGTCGTGATGCCGTTGTTGTGGGCTGTGGCAATGGCGCCGGCATCGGCCCGTGTGAAAACAAAAACGGGGGCGCGTGATTGACGCGCCCCCGTTGATGCTTGTGGCCGGTGCTTGCGGAATTACTTGATGGCGTTGGGGATGCTGAAGAGCGGCAGGTAGAGCGCGACGACGATGACGCCGACGATGGCGCCGAGGCCGACGATGAGGACCGGCTCGAGGATCGAGGTGAGGGCCTCGACCGTGTCGTCCACCTCGCGCTCGTAGGCTTCGGAGACCTTGTTGAGCATCTGGTCGATGGCGCCGGTTTCCTCGCCGACCGCGACCATGTGAACGACCAGGGGGGGGAAGACGGGGCAGGCCTTCAGTGGCTCGTGGATGGTCTCGCCGTCCTTGACGGATTGGTAAACCTTGTCCATGGCGCGGGCGATGACTTCGTTGCCCGAGGTGTCGCGCACGATGTCGAGAGCCTGAAGGATGGGCACGCCGGAGGTCACCAGCGTGGCCAGCGTGCTGGCGAAGCGCGCGATGGCCACCTTGCGCAGCAGGTTGCCGAAGACCGGAAGCTTGAGGGTGATCTGGTCGAAGACGTGTTTGCCCTCGCGGGTGCTGACGATGAGCTTGAAGAGCGCGACGAGGGCGACGACGCCGACGACGACGAAGATCGCCTTCCAGGAGGTGAGCACCTTGGAGGCGTCGACAAGGAACTGGGTGAGCGCGGGGAGCTCGGCGCCAAGCTGCGAGAAGATGTCGACGAACTTGGGCATGATGAAGATGAGGATGAAGCCGACGATGCCGATGGCGAGCACGGACACGACGACGGGGTACATCATGGCGGACTTGATCTTGCCCTTGAGGGCCTCGCGCTTTTCGAGGAACTGGGCGATCTTGTTGAGGACGGCCTCGAGCACGCCGCCGATCTCCCCGGCGCGCACCATGTTGACGTAGAGATTGTCGAAAACGCGGGGATGCTTCGAGAGGGCCTCGGAGAGCGAGGAGCCGCCCTCGATGTCGCGGCCGATCTTCTGGAGCTTCTCCTTGAAGAGGACCGACTCGGTCTGCTCGGTGAGAATGTTGAGCGAGCGGACGATGGGCAGGCCGGCATCGATGAGCGTGGCGAGCTGACGGGTGACCGTCATGATGTGCTTGGTCTTGATGCGGTGGGTGATCTGGCGGATGCCGGGAAGCGCGGAGAGATCGACGTCGGCGGCGCTCTTCTTGTTTTGGGAAACCTTGAGGGGGTAATACCCCATCCCGCGCAGTTTCTCGATGATGATGTCTTCGTTGGCGGCATCGATGACGCCGCGGACCTGCTTGCCGCCCTTGTCGAGGGCTTCGTAAAAGAATTCTGCCATGGGAATGACCCGTTAGCCGGTGGTATCCCGAAGGATTTCAGGGGCGCGTGCCGCGCATGGAGGGAGTGTTGGTCTGGCCGGGGGAACTGTCAACGGCATTCCCGGCGGGCGCGGAACTCATCCTTTACCGCGGCTTTGGGAGGTAGAGACCCGTGAGGGCGTCGATGAGGATGGTGCCGTCGCGTTTGCGGTCTTCGCGGGGCTGGACGAGGTAGAGTTCCTCCAGCCGGAAGGGGGGCGAAAAGGGATTTCCGGCGGCCGTGGCGGGGGCGGCCTGAATGATGGAGGCGCGAAGGAAGCGCCATTCGCCGTCAAAGTCGATGCCGGCCTGCTCGCTGGTGAAGTCGAGGGTGACGCGGGCACCGTAGGTGTCGACGAGGGTGCCGCGCAGCCATTGGCCGTTGCCGTCGCCGTGGACCCAGACGCCAAGGGCCAGGGGCTCGCCGGGAATGGAGAGGCGCAGGGGGAGGGCGATCTTGGAAGTGCCGCCGGGGGTCATGGCATAGTTCCACTGCCACGCGGCGAAACCTTCCTTTTGGTTCTGGTTGTCGAGGGCGAGACCGGTGGCTTCGGGGTTGGCGCGCGTGAGACCGATCCACTGGCTCAGGTCGCCGGGGGGCAGGGCATCGAACGTTTGGAGAAGTTCCGTGTCGTATTCGTCCACGGCGACGAGAACGCGCATGCTCTTCGAGCCGTAGGTGACCTCGATGGCACCCGTGCCGGGGGCGGTGGCGGTGAGAACGCTGGATTCCTCGGCCGGCCAATCGATAAACGGAGGGGCCTTGACCGAGAATTGGGGACGCGTGGTGGGGAAGCGGCGGCCCCCGGGAGCAAAGGCGCCGATCTGGAGCGGGATGGTTTCGCCGACAGTCAGCAGGAGCGACGAGGGACGTGCTTCGAGACGCTCGACGTTGGCGACTTCGACGGTGGCGGTGGCTTCGGCGAGGACGGTTGTGTCTCGGGTACGCTCCCCGTCGGGAGCCCGGCCGACGGTCCGGCGGACGGCACGCGCCCGCACGGAGAGGGTGGTTCCGGGGAGTTCCCGGGAGAGGATGAGGGTGCCGTCGTCGGTGACGACGGCACCGCCGGGGAGGGCTTCCTCTTGAGTCCAGTCGATCTCGACGCCCGACCGGATGAAGTCGAGGGGTTCGAGGTTGGCATCGAAGAGGTGTGCGCTGAGGCCGACTTGTCCTCCGGCGGGAACGAGCGTGCGCGTGGGGCGGATACCGAGGGCCGCCACGTCGCCAAGGAGGGCCGTGCGGCGCACGACCAAGGCGTTGGAAACGAGGCGCGGGCCGGTGTTGTCGCTGGGGAAATTGACGACCTCCTCGCGCACCGCGAGGGTGGACGAGCCCCCGCCGTCGAGGTTCATGGCGACGACGCAGCCTTGATCCAGCATCCACTGGCCGAGGTCGGGGAGGTTGATGCCGATGGAGAGACTGTTTTGCCGTCCGTCGATGACGGCGACCACAAGGGTGCGGCCGTCCTCCTTGATGCCGATGGCGGTGCGGGGGTGGCGAGCGGTGACAAAGTCCATCCCGATGGCCTCGCGCTCGGGGGCGGAAGCGGCGACGACCTCGTTCTCCTGGACGAGGATGGGGCCTCCGCCGATGACGCCGATGACGCGGCCGGGGAGTTGGGCGATGCGGGCGGAGAGGAGGACTTGGGCACCCGGGGCCATCCACTCGGGGGTTTTGCCGTTGAGGTGAACAATCACGCGGTCTCGGGCGAGGGGAAGGGGGCCTTCCTCGCCGATGGATTGGATGGTGGCCGGCGCGGGGGCGTTGGGGAGCCATTCGCCGCCGGGGAGTTGCAGAATGACGGCGGTGACTCCCTCGGTGGCGGCGGGGGCGGAATCGCCCAAGGGCCAGGTGAAGGCCATGGCCTGCCAAGGCTCGGAGGGGACGAGATTGACCGCGGAGAGGGGGAGTGTCCGGGTGGCATCGGGGGAAGTGAGTTGGGCGCTCCACTCGGGGAGGCCAATGAAGAGGTTTCCCTGGTCATCGAAGGCAAAGACACTGCGGGTCCTGCCCGCCGCATTTGTGAAGGGCCCGCGCCAGACGGTACCTTCGTCGACGAATAGGCCGACGGGGATGGAGCGGTCGCCCCAGAAGTCGCCGTTGACGAGGACGAGGGGGCGAGCGGTGGGGTCGGCGAGGCGGCTGCTCATGGCGTCGAGGCGCTCGCGCCCGGTGAAGAGATCCTGCCCCTTCTCGGCTTCGAGGACGAGATCCTCGCGGGAGAGGTCGATGGTGACCGCGCTGAAGGTGAGGGGACCCTCGGCCCTGGATTCGAAGGTGTGAAGGACTCCGGGCGCGAGGAGGCGCTCGGCGCGGAAGTCGGAACCGGGATGGAAGTTCTGGGTGCGGAGGAAACCGTGAAAGTCCCCGTGGGCATCGATGCCATTCCGGGCGGCGGGGGAATCGACGAGGGCCGGGGAGGGGACCGGCGCGAAGAGGAGGCTCGTGGCCAGCAGGACAAGGGCGGCGGGGCGGCAAGCGAAGGACATGGGGGGCATCCTGGGGAGGGGATCGCGATGGGACGCCAAGGATGGAAAGGCGGGTCAGGGTGGCACAATGGAAAGACGATTGGGCGAAAAAGGAATCGGCCTCCCGGGGTGGG
>CAYTRP010000081.1:9136-10558 GCA_964440195.1 uncultured Candidatus Sumerlaeota bacterium | reverse complement strand
CGAAAGGTCATTGGCCCGACAGCCAGGCAGGAGCCTGGCGATCCCAGGAAAGGATATATAAAATTGCAAAGTGCCATAAAAGCGAAGAACAACATCCATCCGTGTTCGTCCGTGCCAACTCGGAACTCGGAACTCAGAACTCGGAACGGTTTTTTAAAAGCATCGCGCAAAGCGCCGCCACCCCGCCAAAGAAACCAATCCACCCGATCAGGTCTCCGAGCCGCGAATACCACGTAACGCGCGGCTCGCGCGGCACATGCACTGTCGTCAGGAGCGTCCCCTGCTCCAGTCGGTCAAGGCGATCGATCAAGCGCCCACCCGCATCCACCGCGGCGGTGATGCCAGTGTTCGTGGCGAACAGCATCGGCGTCCGCGTCTCCGGCGCGCGGAATCGGGCAAAGTCATGGTGCAACTGGCTGCCGATCGATGGCTCGAACCAGCCATTGTTCGTGATGTTGACATGCAATTGCGCGCCGCGCCGGTTCCACCGCCGGTGCAGGTACGCGAACATGTCCTCGAAGCAGATGCTCGGTCCGATTTGCACCTGGTACATCCCCGTGTTCGGATCGGCCCGGTCAATGGGGACGGGGAAAAACAACGCCCCCTGGCGAAGGTCGCCGCGCGCGAGATTGCCGACCTGCACGATGTGCTCCTGCAGGCCGGGGATCACCCACAGGTACGGCACCGTCTCCCCGAACGGCATCAGGTGCACCTTTTGGAAGTCCGCCCGCGTCTTGAGTTCCGTCTCTCCCGGGCGGAACACAAAGAACCCGTTGAATTCGTGATAGTCTAGATACCGCTCGTCGATCACGCGTGCCTCATTCCGGTCTTCGGTGTGCGAACCGTCGTCGCGCTTGAAGATGCCGTCATTCGCCCCAATGATCAGGGTCGCGCCCAGCCGGTCCGCCCGCTCGCGCAACTCGCGCTGGATGTCCGGGTTTCGGTCGAAGTCGTAGACCGTGAATGCCGATTCGGGCGTTACCACAAGCTCGACCGTTCCCGGCTCCAATGCGTCGATCATCGCGAACACGCCCAGCGTGATGGAATCGCGAAGGGCCGGATCGTCGGTCGTGTAAGACTCGAACTTCATCTCCTGGTCGATGTTGGGCTGCAACAGCGCCACGCGAATCGGGATGCCTTCCTCGCCGGACGCCTCCACCTGCGCGAGCACGCCACTCCCCCAGACGCACGCCCAGACCACGAGCGCCACGGACACCGCGCCCCGCGCGATCATGCCCGGATCGAAAAGGCGCAACCGGATCGAGGCAATCGTCTCCATGATTGTCAGGTTGATCGCAAACACCAGCGCCGACAAAAGAAACAGCCCGCCCAACGAGACGACCTGCACCAGCAGGTCGAATCCCGCCGCACCTTGCCCCAGCAGCCCGAACGGATCCCCCATCGGCCCAACACTGCGCCACC
>CAYTRP010000081.1:0-9126 GCA_964440195.1 uncultured Candidatus Sumerlaeota bacterium | reverse complement strand
ACCACTCCAGACCCGTCCACCAAAGGGTCCCGAACGCAAAGGCCACCGACGGGGGCAGCCGCCGCGCCGAGTGCACGATCCCCGCGCCCGCGAACGCCACAAACACCCCCTGAAACGCGGCCAATGCCGGGATGCCGAGCCAGATGAACGGGTTGAAGCGGCTGAGGGACCCCAACCAGGTGAACATCAGCAGGAAGAAGACGAATCCGAAGAACCACGAAATCCAGAAAGCCCCCCGCGTCGTCGTCCGCCGCAGGCTCCACAGCCACGGCACCAGCGCCACAAACGCCAGCGGCCACCAACCCGTCGGCGCATAGCACAACCGCCACAACACCGCCGCCAGCAGGCACCAGGCAAACGCCAGCCGATGCGCCCAAAGCTCGCCCACCGGGGGCACCAACAGCCCGAAAAACCATCCTATTCCCCTCGATGGCGCTCTTGCCGCGAAGGCGCGGCGACGGGGCGATTCAGCGGAGTTCGGACGACGACGAACGTGGCGAGGAGTCATGAGCAGACGGGTCAGGGGATTGGTACATCACACGGGCGAGGTCTCGTGTTGAAGACCATCCCCCAGAGTGACAAGAGATTTCCCCGAACCCACAATCCCCCCCGGGGGGGCATCGCCTGCTGATTTTCGGAGTCTCAACTCTCGAAAGGGGCTTGGCGGTGAACCCCTCGATCCGAAGCATGCCGGAAGTGCGCGCAAGGTTCCTGCGCATTTTTTCCTCGGCCATCAGAAACCACCGTTTTAAGGCGGCAAACAGGCATGGCGCCACAGGGGTTGAAACCATTGAACGGCATTGGCAGGATGCCCAAGTCCCTTTTGGGGACATGATCTGGAGCTTGGAAGAGGTTTTTGGACGCACTCTGAGACCGCGATTCGCCATAAGGAGGCGGGTATGGCCAAGGCCAGTGGAGAAAAAAGCGGGCACGCATCCTACGCCGCCATGTTGCGCGCCATCAACGTCGGCGGGCACCGGGTCGGCATGAAGGAGTTGGGCGGATACTTCGAGCAGCTCGGCTTTTCAAACGTCTCGACGATTCTCGCCAGTGGCAACGTCCTGTTTCACGCCCACAGAAGCGACGAGGAAAAGATGGCGGACCTCATCGCCAGGGAACTGCGCAAGGGCCTTGGCTATGAAGTCGCCACGTTTCTCCGCACGCCACGGCAAATGGCGGACATCGTCGCCAACGCGCCATTGGCCGAATCGGGAAAGCAGACGACGCTGTATGTCGCCTTTCTCCATCGCCCTCTCGACGCGGCGACAAAGAAGAGGCTGCTGGCTCTTGGTAGCGAGGCGGACCGTCTCGGCGTCAATGGCCGGGAAGTTTACTGGCTCTCCGACAAGGGCTTCGCGAGGTCGGACTTCTCCGCCGCCCTGCTGGAGAAGACGATTCAGGCACCCGCGACATTTAGGAACATCACGACCGTGCGGCGGCTCGCCGAAAAACTGGCGGAATACGATCGCTCGTGAGGCGAATTCCGAATGGGGGAGGTTGGTTTTGTTGAGTTTACTGGAGCGGGAAACGGGGTTCGAACCCGCGACCCTCAGCTTGGGAACGCCTACAAGTCACTTTTCATAAACCCAGTAAACGCAGTAAACCGTGTCAAGTCAGACTTCTGTGCTCTTGCCACATCCAGCGCAAGCTGACTCATAGCGACACATCCGGCGTTTTCATGTCACCCATCTGTCAGCTGGAGACCGTATAGACGTCGAAGAGTTGGTTATCCTATAGCGCTCGATGTTGGAACAAAAACTGTGCGTTTTTGTTCCAACATGGCTTGACTCACTGCCTCCTGCACCGGCTTATCTTGGAACAAGAACGACACGGAGTTGTTCCAACATGCCAGGCATCAAGCAGGAAACATCCACCGACACCCTCGTTCTCGATCGGATCGACCAGCACGGTCCGGGATGGGTCTTCACGCCTGCTGACTTCGCCGATCTAGGCACGAGTCAGGCCGTGCGTCATGCCCTCACGCGCAACGCACGGACGGGGAAGATCCGGCATCTTGCCCGGGGCTTGTATGATCTGCCGCGACGCCATCCGAAGCTGGGGCTGTTGTCGCCTTCTCCGGATGCCGTTGCGAAGGCCCTTCAGTCGAGAGATGCCAGCCGCCTGCAACCGACGGGGGCCTACGCCGCGAACCTTCTCGGACTCTCCGAACAAGTGCCCGCGAAGATCATCTTCTACACGGACGGCAGGCCTCGCACTGTCCAGATCGGCAAGCAGCAGATCGTCCTCAAGCGCCGCAGCGGGCGCATGATGGCGACCGCCGGAAGACCGAGCGGTCTCGTGATCGCGGCGCTGGAGGATCTCGGTCGTGAAGCCGTCGACGAGGACGTTCTCGCGCAGCTCCGACGGACGATGAAGACCGATGCTCTTCGCTCCCTCGCCGCCGATGCCCGCTACGCGCCCGCGTGGATCGCCGACATCTTGCGGAAGCTCTCGGCCATGGGGGAAATCATCAGTCATGGATGACCTGTTGAAGCTCCCACGGGACGAGCAGCGTGCCTACTTCGCGGAAGCTGCGGCAGAGTTGGGGTTCGGCGCGGCCATCATCGAGAAGGACTTCTGGGTCTGTTGGACTCTGCGCGAACTCTTCCGCCTTCCCGGCTGGGGTGAACATCTGTTGTTCAAGGGCGGCACGTCGTTGTCGAAGGGGTGGAAGCTGATCCAGAGGTTCTCCGAGGACATCGACATCGTCATCAGCAGGGAGAAGCTCGGTTTTCCCGGCGATCACTCGCTCGGAAACAAACAACTCAAGAGGCTGCGCAATGCGTGTCAGGAGGTTGTGCAACGCGACATCGCGACAGCCTTTGGTCTGGTGCTCCAGTCCGCCGAGGACGTCCGTGATGTCGAACTGCGTCCGGACGAAGCGGATCCGGATGGACAGACGCTGTTGCTGTCGTATCCGAGCCACTTCACGAGCCACGAAAGTTACCTGCGTCCCGTCGTGAAGATCGAGATGGGCGCACGGTCCGATACATGGCCGTCCGAGAAGATCTTTTTCCACACGATGCTGTCCGAGGCGCTCCCGGGTGCTCTTGAACAGGCGCCAGTGACGGTTCTGGCGCTGTCCCCCGTCCGGACGTTCTGGGAGAAGGCGATGCTCCTTCATGAGGAGAACTTTCGCCCGGCTGACAAGAAACGAAAGGGCCGCATGGCACGCCACTACTACGATCTGTGGTGCCTCCTCCGCTCCGGGATCGGCGACAAGGCCGCCCAGGATGACGCTCTCTTCGACTCCGTTGCCGATCATCGCCGGGTCTTCTTCCGTCAGTCGTGGGTAGACTACGACACCCTTCGGCGCGGGAGCCTGAAGATCCTCCCCAGCACCGACAGGATGGGCGACTGGGAAGGGGACTACATCGCGATGGAGTCATACTTCTTTCCCGGAGCAGCGCCGCCCTCGTGGGAGCAGATCATCGAGGCGATCCGGAAGTTCGAGGAGGAGTTCAACCCGCCTACGACGTGAGCGTGTACGTTCATCAGTTGATGGAACGATACACAGAGGGCTACTCCTTCCGCTTCCTTGGTCCTTTCCGCACCCTCGCCGCTCGCGGCCTCTTCGGAGTTGTCCGTTTCTGTCGGATGATCTGCGGCGGCGATCCGCCGGATCTGGGTTATCGGGGATTTTTGGCTTCCCCGCGCCTATCCCTTCCGCGTGGAACCTTCACGGCAACAGAAAAACAACATCAATCGAACGTGGTACGGGTGTGGTACCGCCGGACAAGAAGAAGGCCCGGCGGCGAAGCCGGGCTTGTAAGTCGTTTGTTTTCAGGTGTTTTTGGAGCGGGAAACGGGGTTCGAACCCGCGACCCTCAGCTTGGGAAAGGGATTCCGGGTGAGATTCTACCGTTTCCCCTTGTTCCCTTTGATTTACAAGTGCCGTAAAATCAAGCCTCTGTCAATTCCCTTTGTTTCCACTTGTTCCTTGACGTGGAAACGCGGTGTGCCCAGTATGCGCCCAGCAATCAGGAACGCCCGTCAATCAAGGGCCCCTGATGAGAACACCGGCAAACCGGTGGGCACAAAACTGGACACAAAGGACGGGAGGCGACTATGCCAAAGAAATCCGAACGCGCCATCAAGCTCACCAAGTCCAACGTGGATAAGTTGCTTCCCGAGTCAGAGATTTACGACGTGCCCGACAGCGAAATCCCGGGACTGACAATTAGGGTTCACCCATCGGGCCGGAAGGTTTATTGCCTTCGCTATCGCACCCCTGCGGGTTCAATGCGGCGTTTCGGGCTGGGCACCATGGGGCCGGGCGTTGTGCCCGACAAGGTACGCCGCCGGGCGTCTTCACTTTTGGAGGAGGTCCGGGGTGGGCATGACCCCCAACAGGTGCGGGAGGACAAACGACACGGCATCAAGTTTGGCGACTTCGCCACGCGCTACTTGACAGAGTACGTTGACGTCTATCACCGGCCAACCACGCGCTACCAACACCGCTGGGCGGTTGAGAAGTACCTGATCCCGGCCTTCTCAAGCGATGCGTTGGCAGAGATAACGGAGCCGCAAGTGCGGGGACTGTTGGCAAAGTTCAAGGACCGCCCAACGCAAGCCAACCGCCTGCGCCAATTGCTTTCGACCATGTTCAATAAGGCGGCGGAATGGGGCGAGGTGCCCGAGGGGTTCAACCCGTGCGCCAAGATCCGGAAGCACCGCGAAAAGGCGGTGGAGAGGTACTTGAACCCGGAGGAAATCTTCCGGTTGTTCGCCGCCATAGATGAGGAGGAACGCGCGGGAGGCAAGAAGGCGGTGGAGCGGGTCAAGGCACCCGATGAGGAGAAACTGGTGGAGGCGGGAAGCCGTGGAATCACCCCCCATCAAGCTGGCCTGTTCCGTCTTCTCATCTTCACTGGTGCTCGCCTCAGCGAAGTCAAAGACGCCAAGTGGTCTTGGCTGAACTGGGAGGCATCGGCGCTGGACCTCCCCGATAGCAAGACCGGCAAGAAGCGCGTCTGGTTGCCGACCCCTGCGATTGAGGAACTGGAGCGCCTAGACAAGCTACCTCATGGGGAGTGGATCATCCAGAATGAGGACAGAGACGGACCACTGGTGAACGCTCAAAAGGCATGGCAACGAACCCGGAAACGGGCGGGGCTGGAAGATGTCAGACTTCACGACCTCCGCCACTGTTTTGCAAGTCTGGCCGTGGCCCAAAACGCGGGGCTACCTGTCATAGGGCGAGCGCTGGGACACCGGCATTCAGCGACAACGGCGCGTTATGCGCACTTGTCGGATGATCCGGTCAAGCTACTGGTGGAGAACGTTGGAAAGGCTATCACCGAGGCGCGCGCGGCGGGTGCAAAGGTGAAGACCGTCACACCGAACACCGAGGCATCCAAGGACCAAAAGGAGGTGGATCATGCCCAAGTCAAAGAGGCGTGATTTCCTCGCAATGGTGGAGCAAGTCGAATCCAGTTTGGAAGATATGCGCCAACGCCTTGACCGTCTGAGCGCAAGCCCAGCCCAACCGCCCCTGATTCCCTTTCGAGGGCACGGGCATTTTGTTGACGAGGTGGACGGGTGGCCAGTCTCGCCCCTTGACCGGATGCTTGACGTGACCGCCGCCGAACTGATGGGGCGCGAACGCAAAGGACAATCGGTGCTTGATCGAATCCGGAAGGGCAAGAACCGGGAAGCGGTCATTTTGCTGCGCGACAATCTAGAGAGGCGGGCGAGGATTCGAGCGGATCGCGGCAAGATCACAACACACACCCCATCCATCGAAAGCGAACTGGAAGCGATGCGCTCAAGGCTGGAAGCCCTGTCCCAGCGGGGGGACGTCCGACTACTGGAGATAAACGGGGACCTCTTGGGTGCCGCCGTTCACATAGCCTCAGCCCTGCGAACAATCCCAGCCGCGCGCAAAATGCACCGTATCGACATGAAGGAAAAGGGAATCCTTTACCCTTCGGAACTGACATCAACCGTGGCGCTGTTCGCACTCGGGAGCATCATCCAGCATTGGGTCCGGTGGCCCAAGGAGGACGATGATGGAAGACTTGAGGGCATCCGGTCAGATAGAATCAGGGCATGGCTGAGACGGCACTTGACGGGGCCGGGAAATCCTTTTGGAGAGGACGATCCCAAGATAGAAGTGGGGTCCTTTGTGAAAACGGAAGAGGGGCTGGCTATCATCGCCCTGATGGAACGCTTAGGCATTTCGCCGCTGGCCCCATCGTCAAAGACCGGGCGCGAGCCGTCCCACCTCGGATAAGGGGCGCGGCACTTCCCTTTCCGATTTCTCAAGGGTAAATTGTCAAGTGGTACCTCATCGGGCTTGATCGTTCCCGCAAGGACGATCCCACCGAGAGGCACCAAAATGACCAAGCTGCTGAAAGACCGCGAGACTGCACCGTTACTGGGCATCGCACCCATCACGCTCCGCAAGATGAGGCTTAGGGGCGACGGCCCGCCCTTCGTCAAGATCGGCAACCGCGCCGTCCGCTATTCGGAATCCGACGTGGCCGATTATATCGCCGCGCTCACGCGCCTGCGCTCCACGTCCGACACGCCCCCCAAGTCCTGACCCCCTGAAAACGAGCAACGCCCCCCGAGCATTTCCATAGGACCGGGGGGCGATGCGGAGACCTGACCTCGACCAAGAGGACGCGTAAATGTCTATCTCTGTAACCCCGCCTGTCAACCGAAAGCCCGTTGCGCATTCCGAACGCTGGCGCGCTACCGACCTCATCCATAAAGGCGAGCCCATTTTCGTATCCGATCAGGGCGACGTCAAGCCCGCCGGTGCGGTTCGCCGCATGGAGCGCCGCCTGTTTATCGGGCGTGAACCTGTGGCCCGCGCCGTGTGGCGTGCCTTCTGCGGTGAAATCGAAAGTGGGTTGCAGATTCACCATGTAAGTGGCGACTCGAAAGACAACCGCCTCGTCAACCTCGCGCTGGTGAGTCAGTCAGCGCACGCTCGAATTGAGGCGCGCGGCTTTCGCCAGTATATCCCAGCCGCCGCCATCATCGAGGCGGTGGAGCTTCATGCGGACGGCCTGACGATTGACGAGATTCACAACCTGACCGGCCTTGACCATCGCACAATCCGGCACGCGGTTCATCAAGCCGACAGACGGGCGGACGTTCTGGAATTGGCGTTCCAAGGTGTGCATCGGCGCGAAAAGATCAGGGACTTATTCGGAGCCGAGGCGTGCCGGGCGATGATGATGGAAAGCAACGTGGCGCGGGAGGTGGCACGATGAGCAACCTCAATCAAGCCGTGTCCTACGCCGAACGCGGTTGGCGCGTTATGCCCATCGAGCCGGGAACCAAAGTCCCCCTCAAGGCGTGGGCCAAGATGGGCTACGAGCACGGATGCAAGGACGCCACAACAGACGAGGAACTGATTTCCCAGTGGTGGACTGAACACCCTGACGCGGGGGTGGGCATCGCGACCGGTTCGGGCTCTGGAGTCTGGGCAGTGGACTGCGACGGCGAAGAAGGCAAAGCCAACTTCGACAACTTCGCCCGGGTTTATGATGTCCCGGTCAATACCCTATGCGCTACTAGCGGCGGCGGCGGGCGTCACTACATTTACCGGTTCCCCCCTGATACGAAGATCGGTTGTCCGTCAAAACACGCCCTGGGCGGGAGCATTCACATACGAGGCGAAGGTGGTTATATTATCGTCTCGCCCTCAATCCATCCGAATGGCAAACGCTATCAGTGGATAGATGAGGACGCCAAAGCCATCGACCCGCACCCGGCACTCGTCGCCGCCGTGACCGGCAAGATGGGAGCAACCAAGACAAAGCCCGGTGCGGCTATCAACCTAAACAACGTACCGGACCGGCACCCCCGCGATACAGACGATCCAGCGGAGAAGCTGGAAATCTTGATTGCCAATGACATCAAGAAGGCAATCGCGCAAGCGGCGGAGTGGAAGGAACGGCACCCGCGCCTAGTATGGTTCGCCGGTCAACTCCGCGACAATAACGTTGAGTACGAGCGCGCTCGTACTGCGATGCGGGAGCTATGCACGGCGCTGAAGACCTGCAAATGGAATCCCAAGCGGCTTGTGACATGGCAGGAAGGTGAAGACGCACTGAAGCACGCTTACGGCAAGGACTCGCGCGAGCCCAACCCGGTTTTGGTGGCCGGTGAAGTGGACGCGGGCGAGGGACCTGCGCCGCTGGGATTCGATCAGGAACAGAAGGAAGGCGAGTCCGTTCATCCGCCGTGGCCCGGTGCCCCCATGGATCTCGACCAATGCGACCCGCCCCCCCTCTTCAGTGAGGAGATGCTTGGCGGCTTTGAACCTGATGAGCGGGAACTATTGGAGGCCATTGCCGAAAGTTACAACGCCCCCAAGGTAACCGTTGCCTATGCGATGCTGGCCACGACATCCGCCGCGATAACCAACGGGCTGGAGTTTCGAGGCTTTGACCAGTACGCTCAAGAGCCGCTTGTCGTGCAAGAGATGGTTGTTTCCGACGTGTTCACCAGCAAGAGCGCCGTCCTGACGGCCATCACGAGACCCGTAAAGGAGCACGCCAAGGACGTTCTCAATTCCATGCGGCAAAGCTATGCGGCTATCGATGCAAAACGTCAGGTACTTCAGGAACGGGAGACCGCACTCAAGAGGAAAGCGGGAAAGGGGGATGATGTCGAAGGCGAGCTGACGGACGTCAAGGCGCGGCTTGCACTTATTCAGGACGTGCCCCCCGTTTCCTTCTACACCTCGAACATCACGGACGCGGCGCTTGCGCAACTACTCGATGCGAACAACGGGCGCGGCTGTATCTTCTCACCCGAACCGGCGGCAATCGAGGCCCTGTTGCCACAACACGCCGAAGGCGCGAGCGCAATCTCTGACTGCCTGTTGGCCGGTTACAACGGGGAGTCCGTCAAGCAAGACCGCGGGAGCCGGAAGGCGCACATCGAGCGGGTCAAGCTGACCGTCCTGTTTCTCGGCCAACCCGACATTGTGCGGGAGATCCTGACCCACAACCCTAACCTCGTTTACCAAGGGGCCGTCTCGCGTCTTCTCATGGCAGCGCCGAAAGTTGACATCCTCGTGGGAGAGGATTCCGACCCGCGCCGCCGTCGCCCGCTACCCGAAGCACTGCTAGAACACTGGACCCGAAAAGTCCTGCGCTTGGC